>QBLT01000192.1 GCA_003249105.1 Leptolyngbya sp.
AATGGCTGAATTGCTCAATTCCAGAGGCTTTCAAGCTCTCCTACTTTAACAAACCAGTGCCCTGACAGGCACCTAAAAACTTTCCGTATGTCTTTATAAAAGGCTGTCAGCGGCAGCGCACCTCCTCCACGGTTGACGCGGAGCGTCTGTATCGGTACTGTCTTACGTTAAGCCGTTCAGCAGAACGGTGGCCACACAGAACTCGAAAACTTTGGCGCTGCCTGAAGGTGCGGGAACACCAACAGACAGCTAACCCCGCAAATCTCGACAGCAGATTGCGAGGCTAGGGAGATCGTACCCTAGTCACTCCAGTTAGCACTTCAACTGCGGGTGGCTAGGGTTTTCGCGTTCTATCTTCCTCAACCACAAAATAAGGAAAACAGAACCGAATGTTTGAATATCTCGAACCAGACGTCAGCGGTGCGTCGCACATTCCGCCGTCTCAATCGGCAAAATCCCAGCCCCACCCCGAGCGAGTGCGCCACCTGCTCTACGGCAGCTTGGCAAGCATAGACCGCACCATCAAAATCCTCCACGCCTACGGCTACGCCGACCCCAACGACGGTCGCGACCCCATCCCCGTGCCGCCCAACAGCAGTGTGCCGAGCAAAGCCGTAGGTGCATCCTCTCCAGCAGGGCTGGCGTGGATGGTCATTTTGACGAAAACCTTGCTCATTGAGTAAGCAGAATGTCGCTAGGGGTTAGAGCTTGCCCAAGCTCTAACCCCTAGCGCTTTTAGCTGCTCTGCCAGGCGATCGCCCCGTTCCTAGTCAGCGGCAGCGGTTGTCTCGCTGAGCGCCTATGGTGAGATACCTCAGCCTTAGGGATGCGCTTGGCCTACACGTTTAGCACCGTGAGCTGGCTCAGCAGCGGGTCAACCAGGGTTTGGTGCTTGTCGGCTAGCAGCTGCTCCATATAGTCGGTCAACCGCTGGCCTTGCTCCAGGTTGGGCACGTAGATTTGGCCGCTAGGTCGGGTAAATAGCGGCGTAGTGGCCAGGGTCGCCAGGTCGTCGCTGGCGGGCACCAGCACTGAGGGGCTACTGGTGGTGCTGGGCAGCAGACCGGGAGGCAGGCGACCTTCTAGCAGCGCCATCAGGTGGGCCTGGCAGGCGTCTACGTTCAGCCCCCGTTCCTTAAGCAGGTGAAGAATACCGCTGAGGGGCATGGGTTGAGCGGGCAGGGTTCGCAGCACCTCCATCAGCAGGAACATGTCGCTGTACTGGTGGCGGGTGAGGTCGAGCACCTGGGGATAGCGCACTAGGTTGACCAGCCCGTAGGTGACCCGGCTACAGCTGGGGGGGCGATCGCTGTGGTACGTATCCTGCACGATGGTGGCGTTGGGAAACTTTTGCCGCAGCCAGCGGGCAATCTTGGGCAACGAGGCGCTGCCGCCAGTGCAGATCACCTGGTTAATGCCCTGGGTGTTGAGCCCGGCCTCGCTCAGCAGCCGGTTGACATGGCCGTTTATCCGCTGAATGTAGGGCAGAATAATCCGGTCTTCGAGGTCTTTGCTGCGCACCACCCAGCGCTGGTCGGCCAGCTCTAGCTCAAACTGGGGCTGGTGCTGAAGAATGATCTTCAGGTGCCGGGCTGCTTCAAGCACGCTCTGACCCAGCAGGGAGGCTTCAAGCCGCTGGTAGAGGCGCTGGCGACGGGCCGTGTCGGGCTCGGCGGGGCGGGGCATCTCGCAGCCGTCAAGGTCGAGGTCACTCCAGTGGGCACCGTCTAGCTCAGGCATAGCGGTCTGCCAGCCCCAGCCGGTGTCTGGCGATCGCCCCTGGCCTGCGGCGGGGCGGCTCTGGCGACGTTCGGCGGGGTGCAGCAGGTGGCAGATGATGTCGAGGTCAATGGCATCGCCCGCGTAGCTCATCGAGTGCAGGGCAAAGTCGCCGTAGGAGAGGTCACCCAGGGCACGCGGCAAATCGACAATGCCGACCTCGGTAACCGTGGCCCCGGCAGAGAGCACCACCGTGCCCCCCGTCCAGGGGCAGGCGTAGAGGGTCTGCTGCTGCATGGGCTGGCCGTTACCCTCGGTCAGCGGGGTCGAGGGGTCGGGCAGGCCGGAGAGCACGGCGGCGATCGCATCTTCTACAAAATAGATATCGTCGGGGTTGGCGATGAGCCTGGCCCCCAGCACCGCCTCTCGCAGGTTAAAGGTGTAGGTGTCGGGCCAGTTGGCCGGGTAGCTGACCACGACTCCGCTGAGGGCCTGCAACGCCTGGGCGATCGCCGCTGCATCCAGCCCGACGGCCCCTACGGTAAAGGCGGCTTCAGGGGTTAAACCTACGGGCAGGGTGGCCAGCAGCTGGGTCAGGCTGTCTTGAAACACGGGCAGGGGAATGCGATCGCGATCGGACCACTGCACCAGAGGTTCAGGGCTGTCTGCCTCGGTGAATGGAATAGCCAGCTTGAGATAGGGCTTGAGAGCTTTGAGCAACACTGCCCCCTGGTCAGCGGTATCGCCATCGCTCCAGTTCACGGTCAAAGCCGACGAGCCCACCGACTGCACGCGATAGTTGTCTGCGGCGTCCACCGAGGCCAGCGATGGCAGCCGAAAGAATTTGTCAGCGGTCACCCCAGAGATGGCGTTATCGACCCAGTAGAGGGGATAAACCTGGCCACCCCGACGCTCCAAAAGCACCGCCGATAGGCCCGTAGTTCCCACATCCAACCCCAAAAACCACAGCGGGGTGGGGGCAGGGGTTGGTTCAGCGTCCGCTGGCGGCCCTGGCATAGCGACATCGGCTTGATCGATGTCCAAATCGGCGAGGTTTTTGGGTTCGTCAGCTGTGGCTTCAAGCGCGGCGGGCTCAGGCACCTCAGGGGCAACAGTGGCAGGCGCGAGGGCGGCGGGCTCGGCAGGCTCGGGTGCTGGGGTTGCCGGAGGCTCTACGCCTGGCGCAACTAAATCGCTAGGGGCCGTGGCCAGGGTAGATTCAGCGCCAAGGTCCGTTTCTGCCAGCAGTTGGTCAAGCTCTGGGAAGTCTGGCGGAGCCTCTGGTTCCGGGATCTCTGGTTCTGAAGCCACTACGGTTGGGAAGTCTGGCTCTGACTCTGGGGCGATCGCACCCAGCTCAGCAGCCTCCGCCTCAGGGGTAGCGGTTTCAAAATCAGATCTGGTGAGGGCTTCGCCTTCGCCTGCCGCCGGTTCAAGGCCGACCTCTTCTACATCCTCAATCGGCTCATCAAAGATGTAGTTTGCAGATTCATCCAGGGCGGATTCTGCGGCTATGGGCCAGTCTGTTTCAATCGCTGGGGTAAGGGGCTGCTCTAGGAAATCGGCTAAACTACCCAGGCTAGTTTCTGCCCCAGCGGCCTCATCCTGGGCAGGGGTAGATTCTCCCAGCCAGTCTTCTTCAGAAGCATCTTGGTCAGCGGCGGGTGCTGAATCGAGGCTCAGGTCTAGGTCTAGGTCTAGGCCGGGGGGCTCGTCTGCCGGAGGGCGATCGCTTGGCAGCGGGGCATCGAGGGGGAAGCGAGACTCTAGTGGGGCGATCGTCTCACCGCCAGCCACCGGCTCTAGATCCAAGGCTCCAAGGTCTAAATCCCCAAGGCTTAGAGGTTCAGCATCTTGGGGTTCAGCGTCTAGGGCGTCAAGCCCAAGGTTGAGGTCAAGATCTAACTCAAGGCTCGGCTCTGAGGCGATCGGGGTTAGGGATTCTCCCAACAGCGCATCGAGATTGATGAAGTCAATCATCGCCTCCATCGGATCGTCTGCCTTGGATGCCGCCGCCTGAATGGGGTCAGCGGCCTCCGGTTGAGGTACCGCTGATGGGGCTGGGGTTTCTTCAAAGTTGGCCCCGGCGGCATCCAGAATATTGTCTAGACTAATTTCCCGCTGCCAATCGGTAGCTGTCTCCACCGGAGCGTCGGCAAGTGCAGTATCATCGACTGCCAAATCGCCTAGGGCAGTCAAGTCACCCAGGCTAGGTTCATCAGCGACGGATTCGTCTAAGCTCAGGTTCAAGTCATCCAGCGCAATTGAGAGATCCGACGCTGCGCTAGCCTCCGAAGGCGGAGCAGACAGGCCCCAGGTTTCTAGGGTGAGCGGTATCTCCGCTGAGCCAGCTTCTAGCGAATCATTTGGGCCAGGCTCATTCCCAACGGGCTCGTCCAAACTCAGGTTTAAGTCATCTAGGGTTATCGAGAGATCCGGCCCAGCAGCCTCCGGCGGAGCCGAGAGTCCCCAGGTATCCAGGGTGAGCCCTGGCTCCGTTGGCCCAGCCCCCAGCAGAGTGGAGGCGTCCGGCACCCCACCGTCCAGGTCGAGTTCCTCTAGGGTGAGATTTGCTGGGTCCGACTGGGCGGTGGGGGCCGCATCGGAGAACAAGTCGGCCATGGTGTCGCCCGGCGGTGGGTCGGGCTGGCGGGCCGATTCGAGGGGGCCAGTACCCGTAGCCAGATTGAAATCGGCCAGCGTAAACTCTGCCGAAGGCGGTGTAGAGGGCGCTGGGCCAGGGGCTTCCCCAAACCCAGTGGAGGCCAGATCGTCTAGGGTGGTTTCTTCCAGTTTTGGGTCAGGAGCCAGCGGGGTGAGCGGGTCGAGGGTGAGCTCGCCCAGCAAATTCTCTAGGGTGAAGGAGGGGCCAGTGGCTCCTGGGATGGGGGCGGCAGGCGAGGGGGAAGGTTGAGCCGGCGCTGAGGGAGACAATTCGGTGAGATCTTCCAGAGTCAGCCCCGATTCGCCCAGGGCAGGTTGCTCAGGTTCTAGGCTTAAATTTAGCTCTGACAAAATAGAAGCCAGAGAATCGCTGGCCGTCGTAGGGGCCTCATCCATAGCGCCAAACAGATTGCTGGACTCAGGTGCTTGGGGCTCGGTCGCTTCGCCAAAAAGATCGATCGCAGGTTCGGCGACGGGTGCCTCTGGTGCAGGGGCTGCTGGCTCAGCCGCATCCCCAAACAGGTCGAGACGGGCTTCGTCTGGCTCAGGGCCATCTAGGGTTAATGCCGAGATATCAAACAGATTCAAACCGCCATCCCTGGGGGCTGGCGTCTCTGGCGCTGGCTCGTTAAATAGATTAATCCCTGGGGGTTCGGCCCCAGTATCGGCCCAATCTAGGGGTTCAACCCTGGCATCGGCTACGGGACTGTCAAACAGGTCAATGCCCTCGGCCTCTACGGCGGGTTCATTGAGGCTGGGAGACGGCTGATCGCGATCGCCAAATAGATCAACGGCGTTCTCCCCGGCAGCGGCATCTGGGGCAGGGGTTGCAAATAGATCAAGGCCCAGGTCATAGGCACTGGAGTCATTGACGCCTTGATCGGTCACGGCTTCATCAGACCTAGAAACCGACGCATCAGAGTCAAGGCTGACATTCTCTAGGGCAGGCAAATCGAAGACGGGCGACGGCTGCTCATCTTGATCGGTCGGGAGCTGGTCTAATGTGAGGTCTGTCTGATCTACCTCCAGCTGCTCTAATGTGAGGTCGGTCTGATTTACCTCTAGCTGCTCTAATGTGAGGTCGGCCAAGGCTGCATCGCTGAACAGATCGATGCTGGGCACCTCCTCAGAGAAGGTTGGCTCTGGCTCTAGCGTCTCGAGTTCTAAGCGATCGAGGCTAGACCAGTCTGGAGCTGGCTCCGCTGCGGGCGGCTCTGCCGCTTGGGATTGTTCAGAGGAGTCGCCCTCCAGATCGCTCAGCGTCACCTGGTCTAAGGGGGCGACAGGAGGGGTGTAGACCGCTGCGCCAAACAGGTCGAGGTCTTGAGCCAGATCGGCAGCGGTGGCCTCGTCACTAAATAGGTCGAAGCCAGGCTCCCCTGGCATGGCAGCCTCGGTAAGGCGATCGGGCGCTGGCTCTTGGTCAGCGAAAAAATCAACGCCGGTCGCGCTGTCGCCAGGGGATGGGGAAGATACCTCAACAGGCGGGTTAAGTGCCTCTGGAGCATTGAGCAGATCAAACTCCGGGCTAGTGGGCGACGGGCGATCGGACGCTATTTCAGTTTCTAAATTTTCCAGATCCTCCTGGAGTTGGTTGACCACCATGGCATCCATTGTCAAGTCGTAGGTGCCAGCGGTGGGCAGAGCCTCCTGGGCCAGCAGGTCTTCTTCGGGGGAAGCGGCCATAAACCCGCCCAGCAGGTCTTCACCATCGCTAGCGGCGGTTTCTGGGTTTCCTAGCTCGCCGGGGATGGCGGGCAGCAAATCGTCGAAGGATTTGATGGTATCAGGAAGGTCGAACCCTGCCTCGGTGAGTGCTGTGGAGTCTAGGCTGAGATCTAGTGCGCCCGAACGTTCCCCCAGCAGACTGCTCAGATCAACGCTGGCGAGTTCAGCAGCCTGGTCGGCTTCGGCCACCTCAGCCGTTTGGATGAGCAGGGTTAGGTCGTCGGGACGAGGTAGCTCACTGGTTGGAACGGGTAAAGCGATCGCATCGGGTTCATCGGGTGCCACCTCATCACCTATGCGATCGGCCTCCAAAAAATCATCTACGGCAGCTTCAGAGTCAGCAGTGGGCGCAGTCTCAATGGAGTCAGCAAAAAATCCACCGCCAAACAGGCTTTGGTAGAGATCGTCTAGAGCCGACTCAGCCTCTACCCCAGCCGCCACCACCTCAGTAGCGGGATTATCACCGTCGGGCAGCGACACCGCCGGGGTCGGATCAGGAGCAGCGGCATCCAGACTGTTGAGCAACTGCAGATCGAGGGGTGAGGCATCCCCGGCCTCAGCAGACTCTAGATCAGTCTCCAGACCGGCATCGAGCTGAAGTTCGGTAATTTCATCTTCAATTTGCAGCAGGGTAATCTCGTCATCGTCTAGCTCGTCAAAGCCAATATCTAGGGCTTCCAGGGCCAAATCGGCCTCTAGGTCAGCCGACAGGTCACCTTCGCCAGCAAAGGCATCACCGCCGAATGTCTCAGGGATAGATGTCTCAGGGCGGGTCTGGGGTAGCTTGCGGCGCTGGCCTGACTCTAGGTAGGCCAGGGTTTCGGCGTTGATCTGCTGGCCCAGGTGGTTGACCAGGGCGCTAAACATCAGCTCGCCCTGCTGACCCAGGGTGTGCATCTGGTTGAGCCCCTGGTTCAGGGAATCTTGGTAGCTATAAATGCTCTGTTGCAGCGTGTCAAACACCGATCGCATCGACTGATCGAGCCCCAGCATGAGCTGATCAGACTGGGACTGGAGCTGCTTGAGAAACTCCAGCCGCTGCATCGGCGTGAGGCCGGGGGCGTCGCCATCGGCAAACCCCTGGGGAGACTGCATCAGCCCGTAGGCGGTGGCCGTGGCCGACTCTAGCTGCTGCACCGACTGGTTCACCTGGGCGCTGAGGCGGGCCTCAAGCTGCTGAGTCATCTGCTGAAGCGCTGCCTCCCAGCTGGGGGGCAGCTGGTGCAGGTTGGCACCCTGGTCGATCTGCACGCGCTGCTGCTGAAGCTGCTGCACCTCTTGCAGCAACAGCTCCCGCTGCTGCCTCAGAGTCGCCACTTCGTTGCGCAGCGGGTCGAGAATCTGCATGGTCTGCCCGCGCAGGTATTGCATTTCTTGCAGCAGCGCCTTGAGTACCTGGCTAGAGGCGGCGGTGGTCGGGTCATTGGGCAGGCCGCTGGTGGGCCCCGCCTGGGCCTCGGGGGCGGCTTTTACCTCGGCTAAATAAGCGCGGGCGCGGGCCAGCAGCTGGCGCTGATTGGCATCATTCGACATCACCCAGGGCAGCCGTGGCGCAGCTTCCCCCAAGATTGAGTCAATTTCGGCTACCAGAGCTTCCAGTTCGTCCTGCTGCACGGCTACCCCTTGTGTTTACCTTGTACCCCAGCGATTGCCAAAGTGTATGTCAGGCGACTACAAAAATCACGTCAGACCGTACCTTAGCGCCGCTGATTTCAACGGATGCGCCTCTACCCTGCGAAGTCACGAGAAGGGGCCGTTAGAGACACCTCAGCTGGAGCCAGCCCTGGGGGCGATTGCCCTTCTGGGTCGGTCTTTGACCATCGCCCTGGCCGAGTAGTGGGGGAATGATATAGTGCTAGGACTTTGGATTCCGCCGCTAGGCCGCCAGGGGAAAATTCTACCCCTACCCTGGGATAGGATGGGTTGAAGCGATTTAATATCACTAACTTAAAACAAAAAAATTAATGTTGGGGTGATAAATGGATGCCCGCTACAACCCTAGAGATACGGATGCCGATCTCAAACTAATTCGTTCGGCGCTGCTATTTCAGGATCTGCCAGAGGAGGCTGTAGCCGAAGCCACCAGCCACGTGGTCTCTCGTCGCCACCCGGCTAACCAGGTGATTTTGCTCGAAAACGACTGGGGTAGCTCGGTCTACTTCATTCTCGAAGGCTGGGTCAAAATTCGCACCTACAACCTCGACGGCAAAGAAGTCACCCTCAACATTTTGGGCCGGGGCGAGCTGTTTGGTGAAATGGCCCCCCTCGAAGAGGTGCCCCGCTCCACCGACGTGATCACCCTGGTGCCCACGGTAATTGGCAGCATGCCCGCCAGCGACTTTGTCAAGCTGCTCAACACCCAGCCTTTAGCGGGCATTCGCCTGTCGCAGCTGATGGCTCGGCGACTGCGGCAGGTCAACCGTCGTTTGCGGCTGCGCGAGTCGGACAGCACCTCGCGGGTGGCCGACATCATTCTCTTTTTGGCCGATGGGCAGGGGCAGCGCAGCGCCAGCGGCATCGAAATTCCTAACTTGCCCCATCGGGAATTGAGCAGCCTCAGCGGTCTGGCCAGAGAGACGGTGACCCGCGTACTGAGTAAGCTAGAGAAGAAAGGGCTAATTGTGCGGGACAAAGACCTGATGAGCATTCCCGACATCAACGCCCTAGAACGTCTGCTGGTTTAGCCATTCATGAGTCACCCCCCTGACCCCGCCCCCGGGGCTAAGTATGTGCCCCCGGTTGACGACGCTGCGAGCGAGTTCGATGGGCTAGACACCTACCTGGAGTACCGCACCTCAGAGGCCGAGGCCGATGCGCCCGATCTGTCGCACCGGCTTAAGTCTGGCCCGCTGGCGATGGTTGAAACGGCCTTTTTGGCTAGCACCGCCGCGCTTATCTGGCTGGTGAATACCTACTTTCCGCCGGGGCCAATCCTGCGAATTTTGTTTCCGCTGCCGATGGCCCTGGTCTACCTGCGCTGGGGGCCACGGGCGGCGTGGATGTCGGCTCTGGTGTCGGGGCTACTGCTGTCAGTGCTGATGGGGCCACCCCGCAGCCTGCTGTTTCTCATCCCCTACGCGCTGCTGGGGGTGCAGCTGGGCTTTTTTTGGGTGCGGCGGGCCAACTGGTACATCTCGATCGCAGTGGGGTCGCTGCTAGGCACCATCGGGTTTTTCTTTCGGCTGTGGCTGTCGTCGGTGCTGGTGGGCGAAGACCTGTGGGTGTATCTGACCACCCAGGTGACGCAAATGCTGAACTGGGGTCTGGAACGCCTGGTAGGCTTGGGCGTGCTGGATGTAGGCGTGCTGGGCCAGGCTAATGTAGAAGCGGTGCAGATTTTAGCCCTGGTGTCGGTGCTGGCCAGTAATGTGG
>QBLT01000193.1 GCA_003249105.1 Leptolyngbya sp.
CTACAGCCCATTGCCCAGCTGCGTCGGGCCATTCAAGCTACGGCCCAGGGCAATTGGCAAACCCCCGTTCCCATTGAGAGCACCGACGAGCTGGGGCAGCTGGCGCGGGCATTTAACACCATGGCGGCCAAGCTGCATGATTCATTTGCCGAGCTAGAACACCTTAACCATGAGCTCCAGCGCAGCGAGCGGCGCTGGCGACAGTTTTTAGACGGTATTCCCCTGGGCATTGCCGTCTACGATCGCCACGGCCAGATGGTGTTTGCCAGTCAGCAGGCCCGCATTTTGCTCTGTCTTGAAGACATGCCCTCGATTCCATCGCTCAGCTTGGACGAAACCTGCATTGCCTACCGGGCCAGTACTGGCCAGCGCTACCCGACCGAGGCACTGCCCATTACCATGGCGCTGCGGGGACAGCCCGGCTGGGCCGACGATATTGAGCTACGACCGGGCAACCAGTCTATTCCCATTGAGATGGTGACAACGCCCATTTTCGACCAGGGGGGTCAGGTGGAATATGCGATCGCCGCCTTTCAGGACATCACTACCCGCAAGCAGGCCCAAACCCTGCTGGCCGACTACAACCAGACCCTAGAGCGCCAGGTGGCCGATCGCACCGCTGCCCTGCGCCAGGCCGAGGCCACCCAGCGGATTATTTTGGAGGCGATTCCTGACCTGCTGGTGAGGTTCTCAGGCGACGGTGTTTGCCTTGATGTGATGAATGCCGGAGCGGTCAGCCTGATTGCTGAACCCGGTGCCCAGATTGGCAAACCCATGCACGAGGTGCTACCCGCCGACATGGTTGCCGAGCGCATGCACTACATTCAGCTGGCGCTGAAAACCGGCGAACCTCAAATCTATGAATATCGCTTTTCTACGTCCGACGGCTGGCGCTATGAAGAAGCCCGCATTGTCACCAGTGGCCCTAATCAGGTGCTGGCGATCGTGCGCGACATCACCGAGCGCAAGCAGGCCGAGGCCGAAATCGCTCGCCAGCGTCAGTTTTTGCAAAATGTGATCGACAGCATTCCCAGCATTATTGTGGTCAAAGATCGTCAGGGCCGGGTGCAGATGGCCAACCGCGCCAGCGCCAGCCTGCATGGCATCACCCCCGCCGACATGGTGGGCAAGCTCGACACAGACTTCAACCCCAATGTCTCGACCGTTGAGGCAATTCAGCAGCACCGCATTCATCAACAGGTGATCGAAACCCAATTGCCCTACCAGGGCGAGCAGTTAGTAATCGACCGAGCTGGCATTCGCCGCTGGTACCAGGTGGTGATCAGCCCTTTCCAGGATGCTGACGGCACCGTCAACGGCGTGATCACCAACTGCATCGACATTACCGATCGCAAGGGGATGGAAACCGCCCTGACTGAGGCCAATGAAACCCTAGAGCGCCTGGCCACCCTCGATGGGCTGACCCACATTCCCAACCGCCGCCGCTTTGACGAGTACCTGGAGCAAGAGTGGCAGCGCCTAGTGCGCGAGCAGCAGCCCCTATCGCTGATTATGTTTGACGTCGATTTCTTCAAACCCTATAACGACTGCTTGGGCCACCAACAGGGGGATGAGGCGCTGATTGCGATCGCTGCTGCTGCTACCCGCGCCGTCAAGCGCGCTGCCGACCTGCTGGCCCGCTACGGCGGCGAAGAGTTTGCGGTGGTGCTGCCCAACACCCGCCGCGCCGGAGCCGAGATTGTTGCCAAGGCCATTCAAGAGGAAATTGCTGCCCTCAAAATCGCCCATCCCCAATCATCTGTGAGCGACTACCTCACCATCAGCATCGGCATCGCCAGCGTCGTGCCTACGGCAGACCAGTCGCCCGAAGACCTGATCGCCGCCGCCGATGCGGCGCTGTATCAGGCGAAAAGAAGGGGGCGCGATCGCTACTGGATTCGCCTCATCTAGTTACTGTTGCCAGATAAGATTTCCTGGGCATTCTAGGCTCAGTCGCTGAGAGGGTTGAGCTAGCCATAGCTCAACCCTTATTCATATGAAAATTGCCTACGCCACCACCTACGACGTGCGCGATCGCGCCTCCTGGCCCCGTCGTCACCTGGGCCTCTACGGAGCCGGGCAAAAAATTGCCGACCTTTTGCAAAATGCTGGGGCTGAGCTGGAGTTTCTCGGCCCGCTGGAGCGGCGTAAGGTGCCGATTACTCGGCTCAAATGGCTGATTTACCAACGCCTGGGGCAGAGCTATTACAGCCCTGTGGAACCTTGGGTGGCACCCCACTATGCCCACCAGATTGAGACCCAGCTCGTCCGATCTAAGGCTGATCTGCTGATCTGCCCTGAGAATGCGATTCCCTTGGCGCGGGTGCGCACGGCGTTGCCCACGGTGCTGTGGACCGATGCTTTGCTGGGTAGCCTGGTGGATTTCTATCCCTATCTCACTAATCTGTGTGCAGAGACACGACGGCGGCTGCATGCTGTAGAGCAAGATGCTTTGGAGCGGTGCGATCGCGTCATTCTCACCTCCCAATGGGCGGCCCAGTCTGCGATGGATCTCTATGGCCTGCCCGCCGACAAAATTCGTATCATCCCCCGAGGGGCCAGCCGAGCCCAGGATCTGACTCAGGCTGAGATAGAAGCCCTGATCGCGCAGCGACCCCCAAATCCCTGTCGGCTGCTATTTCTCGGCATAGATTGGGAGCGCAAGGGCGGGCCGCTGGCCCTGGAGGTGGCCCAAACCCTCAACCAGCAGGGCGTGAAGACAGAACTCTGGGTGGTCGGCTGCGAACCTAAATGGACGGGCGATCGCCCCAGCTTCCTACAGTCATTTGGGTTCATCGATCGCGCCACTCCCGAGGGTGAGGCGCAGTTCGCCCATCTGCTGAGCACCGCCCACTTTTTAATCTTTCCCACCAAGGCCGATACCTTTGGGGTCGCCATCAGTGAAGCCAACGCCGCTGGGCTCCCCTGCGTGGCCGCCGCCGTCGGGGGCATCCCCACCGTATTGCAGAGCGACATTAACGGCAAAGCATTGCCAGTGGCAGCCACCGCTAGCGACTACGCCCAATACATTGCGGCCTATATGACCGACTCTCCCCGTTACCAAGCTCTGGCCCTCTCGTCCTGGCAACATTACCGTCAGCACCTCAGTTGGGATGCGGCTCAGCAGCAGGCCTGGGGGTATTTACAGGAATTGGTTGTGGGCGGCGATGGGTTAAGAACTGGCCTAGAGGGCGATCGCCGACCCACCCCAATCTTAAGGAAATTCCGTCCTCGCCGCCTCTTTCCGGCCTTAAGCAAAGGCTTCAGAGCCTAGCTGAGCGATTCTGAACAGCCTGCCTACCAGGTCGGATCGACGTAGAGGTTGACGACGAGGGTGTCGTGGCCCGGCGGCACCGCCGAAATGCAGGCGCAGATTGGGTCTTCTTCCCCTTCTAGCTCCACTTCGCAGGCGTGGCACGACCCCATCAGACAGCCAGTGGGAATGCTCACCCCAGCGCGATCGGCCACCGCCAGCAGGGGCTCCCCCACCTCGGCTTCGACGGTGACGCCATCGGGCAAAAATTGGATAGAAACGCTCATGGTAGGCACACCAGCTTAAGCCTTAGCTTTTGCCTGTTTGAGCATGGCGACCAGGGTGTGGTGGGCGTCTTCGGCCCCCTCTAGGGTGTGGTCGAAGGGCACTCGCACGGTGGTTGGGGCACCGTCTACGGTCACCGCCAGGGTCATGCCCTCGGGGTCAACCGATTCCATCACGGCGGCGGTGGCGGTGGGTTGGTTGCCGTAGGCGGTGGCGTAAAGAAGAACCGCTTCGGTGTGGTCGTCGTTCATGTGTTTGCAGATGCGATCGCTCACCGCTGGAGTAATTGGCTCAGCCATAGAAAATCCCGTAGACTACTTCAACATTGGCCATTTGTTACATGCTGTTATGATACCGCCCCTGCCGCCCTCCTCAGAGCATCCCTGGCCTACGGGCCACGTTTTTCAGAGCCCAGGGGCGCACCTCACCTATCGCGTCGTCGGCCCCTGCTGCCGACTGTTCGATCGCGATCAGCTGCCCTGGCCCTGCTGTCGCATTCAGTGGCGGGGCAAAGAGCCTAGCTGGCGGCGCATTGGCAAGCGGTTTGTGCCCGATATGGCCACCCGCAAGTCGCCCTCCTACTGTGTCGAAATTGTCGGCCAAGGCTACGGCGCCCAGTCGTTTGTCACCACCCTCTACACCGCCAAGCTCGATCGCGAAACCCAGGCCTGGTGGCACAGCCGCCTGCTCCAGGAGCAGGCAAACCCGTCGAGTGAGAAAGTTTGTAACAAGATAGACATATAGAACGCCGATTCGCAGTAGTCTTATGCTCAACGCTGTGATGTTGCTATTGAGGTAGAAACCCTATGCCAGCTGCATTCTTACCCTCTATTCTGGTTCCTTTGGTGGGGATTGTTTTTCCCGCTGTTGCCATGGCCTTTTTATTCCTTTACATTGAGCGGGATGACGCCGCTGAGCCCCTCAAGAAGTCCTAACCGTCTGTGATTCAAGCCCATTCCACTAATTTGCTTGAGGCCCCCAAGCAAGACTTCAAGCAAGATATCCGGGCCTATTTTGATCGCATTGCCCCCGAGCTAGATCGCTGGAGTCGTCGCAACTGCTACTACTACGGCGATCTGGCTCGGCTTCATCAATTTATTATTCCGCCCGGCAGCCGCGTGCTAGAGGTCGGTTGCGGTACTGGCGATCTGCTTCATGCCACCGCCCCAGCAATTGGAGTGGGCATTGATTTTGCCCCAGCGGTGACGGCGATCGCCCGTCAAAAATATCCCGAACTCGCCTTCTACACGCTGGATGCTGAGACGATCGAACCCGCTCAACTGGCTCCAGAACATCGCCAGTTCGACTACATTCTGCTGTCAGGCGTGCTGGGCTACCTGGGCGATATTCAGGCTGTGCTCCAGCGATTACAGCCCTTCTGCCAGCCCCATACCCGCCTGATTCTTACCTTCCACAGCCATCTCTGGGAGCCTCTGCTGGACCTCGCCGAACGGATCGGGCAGCGCCGACCCCAGCCCCCCCAAAATTGGCTCAGCATGGATGATGTAGCTAACTTGCTCACCATCACCGGCTATCGCCCCCTCCAACGCGGCAATCGGTTTCTCTGGCCCAAGTTTGTGCCGGGGATAGCTGGCCTGGTAAACCGCTATTTAGCGCCCCTGCCCGTGGTCAAGCACCTGTGCCTAACTACCTTTATCGTGGCTCGGCCTCAGCCCGTTCCCAGTTCAGAGCTACCGGCCTGCTCAGTGATCATTCCCGCCCGCAATGAGGCCGGAAACATTGCCGCTGCTGTGGCTCGGCTACCCCAGCTGGGTGCCCATACCGAAGTTATCTTTGTGGAAGGTCATTCCCGCGATCACACCTGGCAAACAATTCAGGATTTGGTGCAGACCTACCGAGGGCCTTTCACCCTCAAGGCATTTCAGCAGACGGGGCGGGGCAAGGCCGATGCCGTGCGGCTCGGGTTTGACCAGGCCAGCGGCGACATTTTGATCATTCTCGACGCCGACTTGACCGTCCCCCCAGAAGATTTGCCCCACTTCGTCGAGGTGTTGGCCTCAGGACGGGGAGAATTTGCCAACGGCTCACGGCTGGTCTACCCGCGCTCAAAGACCGCCATGCCCTGGCTGAATATGGTAGCCAACAAAATTTTTGCCCTGCTGTTCTCATTTTTGCTAGAGCAGCCGCTGAAAGACACTCTGTGTGGCACTAAGGTGCTGTGGCGGCGTGACTACCAGCGCATTGCCGCCGGGCGCAGCTACTTCGGCGACTTCGACCCCTTTGGCGATTTTGATCTGCTGTTTGGGGCCGCCAAGCTCAACCTCCACATTGTAGAAGTGCCCATTCGCTATCAGCCTCGCACCTACGGCAGCTCAAACATTGCCCATGTCAGAGAAGGGCTAATTTTGCTAAAAATGTGCCTTTACGCCTCTCGAAAGCTCAAGTTTCGGTAGTGCATTGGTTGTGACGTAAATTTCTAACCGACCCCATCAAACCCGCTACCTCTGGGGCAACTGCCCCAGGTGACTTTGGGCTTTAGCCGCCCAGGTCGGGTTCCCCATGGTGATGTAAAGGTTCTTGGCATATTCCAGCACGGTGCGGGCTTCATCAAACCGACCCAGCTGAATAAACGCTAGCCCAGCGCTGTAGTAAGCGTCAGCATAGCCACCGTTAATTTGTGTCGCCGTGCGAAACGAGTTGAGCGCGGTTTCGGTTTGACCCTGGTTAAATCGAGCAATCCCAATGTTGTAGTGGGCCTGGGCGTAGCGGGGCTGAAGCGTTAACGCCTGTTGCAGCACAGCTTCAGCTTCGGCGTTGCGCTCGGTTTGGAGGTAGATAATGCCCCGCTGCAAGAAAGACTCAGGCGCATTGGGGCTATACTGACCAGCTCGCTCAAAGGCAGCTAGAGCCTCAGGAAAGCGTCCTTGAGATTGATAGACGAGGCCTAAGTTGTAGTGGGCATTGCCTAGATCAGGCTGAATGGCGATCGCCCGCTGCAAATACTGTTCGGCCTGATCCAGGTTGTCGCCCTCAATCAGGGCACCGCCTAGGTTGGCGTAGGCCAGCGCAAACTGAGGATCGGCCCGAATTGCGGCCCAGAAGGCGGAGGCGGCCTCTTGCAACTCACCCTTTTGGCGCAGGGCCAGTCCAATGTTGTAGTGGGCTGCGGCCAGGGTGGGGTCTAGGGCTGCGGCCTGCTGAAACTGGGCCAGAGCATCGTCGATTTGCCCCTGCTGAACGAGGGTCAACCCCTGGTTGAGGGCGGCCTCTGCCGCTGCTGACGGTGCGTCTTGGGCATAGGTAGCCATGGGATAGAGGAGCGGAAGGGCGATCGCAGCGGCCATTACGCCCCCCCGCAAACGCCGCAACAGTCGTCGATTGGCCGATATCATACTCGTTGCTATGGCCCTTAGTCCAAGAGAATGCCCCTAACAATATAGACAAGCGCATATTTTTTCAACCGTCTCGCACTGCGTCACTGACTCAGCGGCTAGCACAGCAGATTGGGCAGGGCGCTTTAGCAACTACCGAACCCTTGCTGTCTCTCTGCTCAGAACATGGCGAAATAGCATCCACTCAAGCGTTTTAATCCGAGAGCAGTTTCTGTGCGCTAGTAAATTGACATAAAAAAAGTCAGTAAATCTCCATAGAAACTTGCCAAACTTTCCAGAACAACGCTTCATCTTGGTGAAGAATCTGTCAGCTTTAACCGTTTTTTCACGGACAACTGACCTTCGCCGCCGCTGCAACCCTGTAGAAACCACTTAGAAAACTGTCCCTCCTGTACGGAGATCCCACTCTCCGGGTTGAGGTTCTCCTTATCGCAAAATTCAAGCGCAAAACATCCCAGCGCAAATTACCCGGTTGTGTTCCCGGATGACTCCCTTAACTCTGTTGTGTCTTAAACCAGGTAGCCCCATGGTCACTATGAGTTCATCCACCACCCTCTCTAATTCCCGTTTTATTGCCCCTCCAGCAACCCAGGCCAATCTACCCCTGCTCAGCGCCGTGCTCGAAGGCTTTGTTGATGGAATTTTGGTCTTGACCGAAGACGGCACCTGCATTCACAGCAATCAGAAGGGTAGAGCCCTCTGCCGTGACCTCAGCGGTGGTGATAGCACCAACCTGCTGCCCCCTACCCTCAAGGCCTTGTGCTTGCACCTTTTAGAAAGCCGTGAGTTTTATCCCGAAACTGTACTAGTGCTCACGCAAGAGTTTACGTCGTGCTCGGGTCATCAAATTCGCGCCCGTATTCAGTGGCTCGAACTGCCTGCCGCGACTAGCGCTTATCTGCTGATTTCCTTAGAGAATAAGACTCGTGCGGCTCACGCCTCTGCCATGCTTGAGGCAGTGCAGTATAACCTCACCCCTCGGGAACGAGCCGTGTGGGTGTTGCGCCGAGCCAATCGCACCTACGACGAGATCGCCCAGGAGCTTTACATTACCGTCAATACAGTGAAGCGCCACCTGAAGAGCATTTACGCTAAGCGCAAGGAGGTGACTGAAGCGATCGCAAACTAATTGCCGCTGTAAAAACCAGGTGGTCATGTTGTGGCCAAATTCATTTAGCTCCAACATGACCACCTATTTGCCCGCATCTGCCCTAGGTCTGCCTGACAGTAAGCTAGGATCAAGACCCAAGGGTTGGCTTTGCCAAAATTCACCCCGGTGCTGATCTGTTGCTAAACGCTCTCTGCCCATGCTGCCCAAGGACGACCTGCCGAAATCGCTCGACAACCGCGACTGTTTGGCCCGTGTTTTAGACCAGGCCGACCAAGCCATCAAAACTTGGGATATTGTCGTTACCGACTTTCTGTCGCCCCCCGAGCAAATCGAAGCCGCGGCACTGCTCCAGCGATTAACCGATGTTCACAGTCTCGCCTGGGGTGGCTATCCCCAGGCTGAGCGGCAGCGGTTGGCGATCGCCCGATCCGACATCCCCCTCGATCAGAGCCAAATCCCCCTATCGCTCCTGACAGTAGGGGGAAACTTCATGTTCGACCCCGCTAGCCACGGCGACTTTTTGGGGGCGCTGCTCGGTACCGGTCTGCACCGTGGCAAAGTGGGCGACATCATCGTGCTAGGCGAGCGGGGTGCCCAAGCGATCGTTGTGCCCGAACTGGCAGAATTTCTCGCCCAGTCGCTCACTCAGGTACGCTCTGTACCCGTAAAGACCCAGCCGCTAGAGTGGGATCATCTACGGGTACGTGCGCCTCAGAAAAAAGACCTAACCACTGTTGAGGCATCTCTCCGGCTCGATGCGATCGCCTCCGCTGGGTTCGGCATGTCGCGCAGCAAAATGGCCGACCTGATCAACAGAGGCGACGTGCGCGTGAACTGGAAACCGATCACTCAAGCCAGCTACACCCTGGCCACTGGAGACTTAATCGCCATTCGCGGCAAGGGGCGACTCGAAATTGGCGATGTAGCCGTCACCAAAAAAGAACGGTACCGAGTCAATCTGACCCGGTACCTGTAGTCTTTGCTCCGCTGCAGAGCATTGATCTGGGGCTGACTGATTTGACAATCAGCCTTAACCCTCTTAACCCTATAGACGATTCCTGTCTAGGTGTTAAATCTGTGGGGTAGAAAAATAAAGGCGCTAGGGTTGAGATGTCCTCGTTGTTAGCCGGAGGCATCCCGATGCTAGCAGACGTCTTTACGGCCTTTGTGGAACAAAGCCCCGTCAGTGTGATGATGCGCACCTTGATGGAACGCATCTTTCGACCCGAACGGCTCGATGAGATTTTCGAAACGCACGCGAAGGTGCAGTACACTCGTGAACTGTTGTTTTCCAGGCTGGTCAACCTGCTGAGCTTGGTGGTTTGCGGCATTCAGCCCTCGGTGAATGCGGCGTACAAGGCCAAAGCTGAGGAGATGAATGTGAATGGCTTTGTTGCATGAATAGTGCGAGAGTCAGGGGTTCTGTGGCAGGAACCGAGAACTA
>QBLT01000194.1 GCA_003249105.1 Leptolyngbya sp.
GCCAACTACCGCATCGAAACCATCCGTGTTTCCACCCAGAGCCTCGACGCTCTAATGACCCAGAGCGGTGAGCTTACCGTTACCAAAATTCGCGTCGCCCACCGGCTGGCCGAGATCGACGCCATCAACAACCTATGGGAAGAGTGGAGCCGCGATTTTTCAATGAGTCGCTTTTTGCTGCACGATGCCCAGCAGGGGAAGCCCGTCTGGCAGCAGCTCGACAGTTTTCAGAATCGCACCGAGCAGCACCTAGAGCGGTTTGGCGCTCTAGTACACCAGCTCGGCAGCGCCCTCCAGGCTGACACCACTCGCCTAGAGACCATCACCGACGGTCTAGAGGAGGGCATTCGCACCCTACGCCTGCTGCCGCTGTCTACGCTCTTTAACCTGTTTCCCCGCCTGGTGCGCGACTTGGCCCGCCAGGAAGGCAAAGTGGTACAGCTGCTCATTGAAGGGGGCGACACTCGCGCCGACAAGCGCATTCTAGAAGAGATGAAGGACCCGCTGCTGCACATGATTCACAATGCCATTGACCATGGCGTTGAGTCGCCCGCCGAGCGCCTGCGGCAGGGCAAACCTGAAGTCGCAACCATTACCCTGCGCGGCTATCGCACATCGGCCGGCATCAGCATTGAAGTCAGCGACGATGGTCGGGGGCTCGATGTGGAGTCGATCAAACAAGCGGCTGTCCGCCGGGGACTATATCGTTCAGAAGAACTAGAGATACTGACCGCCGCTCAAATTCAGGGGCTGATTCTCAGTCCTGGGTTTTCGAGCCGTACGCTAGTCACCGAGATTTCTGGACGCGGCGTTGGCCTCGATGTACTGCGCACCAATGTCGATCGCCTCAGGGGCAGTATCGATGTGGAGTCGAAACCAGGCGAGGGCTGCACCCTTCGCATTCAGCTGGGCACTACCCTGGCCACGGCCCACGTCTTGCTAGTGACAGCGGGCAGTCAAACCTTTGCCCTGCCCGCCGAGTTTGTGGAGACCGCCTGCCTAGTGCAAACCAGCGAGATTTTTACTCTGGAGGGCCACAACGCAATCAGGCACGGCGATCGCCCCCTCTCGGTGGTGTGGCTGGCCGATCTGCTGGGGCTGCCGAGGATTGACCCTAAACCGCGCGGGCGTTGGCAATCCGACCAGGGAGAACGGCCCCAGCAGCGGCATGCCTGCATTATTTTGCAGTCTGGCCCCGATCGCCTAGGTCTCTTTGTCGAGGCGCTGCTAGATGAGCAGGAGGTGGTGCTCAAACCCCAAAGTCAGCTGCTCAAGCGGGTGAGGTATATCTCTGGGGCCACTATCTTAGGCACTGGCGATGTCTGCATGGTGCTCAACCCCCAGGATTTGATCGCAGCGGTACGCCATCGGGGCAGTTCCCTAGCGCTGCCGGAGACCAGCGCGGCTGAGACTGCAACCCCGACTGAGGCCCGCCCCCGGTGCATTCTGCTGGTGGAAGACTCGATCGCTACCCGCACCCAGGAAAAACGCATTCTCGAATCGGCGGGCTACGAAGTGGTGACCGCGGTGGATGGCCTAGACGGCTTTAGCAAGCTCCAGACCAGACCGTTCGATGCCGTCGTATCCGATGTGCAAATGCCGAATTTAGATGGCCTAGGCCTCACCCAGCGCATTCGGCAGCAGCGCGAATATAGCGAACTCCCCGTGGTGCTAGTGACCACCCTGGCCAGTGAAGACGATCGCCGCCGAGGGGCCGAAGCCGGAGCCAACGCCTACATCACTAAGGGCAGCTTTACCCAAGATGTGCTGTTTGAAACCCTCAACCGCTTGATTTAGCAACCTTCAAGTCACCGCCCCAGAAAGGGGTTGAAACTGGCTAGGCCGTCCTCAGCAGCAAAATAACCCAACTGACAAAGCCCGAAAAGTTTGAGGTTTTTCAGGCTTTATTTTGTGTTTTCGAAGGTTTTTAGAACTTGAGTGGAGGCAAAGGCCCAAAAGCGCAGTTGCAGCGGTTTGGCGCATGGGGAATGCTGAGGTTAATTGGTAGCTAGGTCGTTGGGCAGCAGCCTACCCATGACGGCTTTGAGTCGCTCAGGCTCGCAGGGTTTGGTCAAATAGCCAGAGGCCCCCGCCATGCGGGCTTCTTGACGGTCGGCCTCGGTATCGCGAGACGTGACCATCACAATCGGTAGGTTCTTAAATCGGGGTAGACTGCGCACCGTGCGACAGAGCTCAAACCCATCGATGCCGGGCATTGAAATATCGAGCAACAGGGCTTCGATCGCCTCTTGAGAGATTACGGTCAGCGCATCCACTGCATTGTCGGCCAGCAGCACCCGATAGCTGTTGTCCAGTGCCCGTTTGATCATCTGCTGGCTAATTAAGCTGTCATCCACCGATAGGACGGTTTGCTTGGTGACGACGCAGGTGGACATATGCAAACAACCTCTTGGAATCACGTGGGCGCTTGTCTATAGTTATGCCCAAAAATTAGTTCTTTTCATAACGTACTTACACGCAATGGCTTGATCAGTACTCAAGTTTCACCTGATTGAGGCCCAAATAACGGCAAAATTCCCGTTGCCAGTCGTGAGCTGCCTCCAATCAGGCTGATTGAAGCGATCGCTGTACTGATACCGTCGTACCGATCTCCCGCCAGCTGTGGCAAGCGACATCGATCATAGGGGCAATGGTGTTAGAGTAGTGAGTCGCAATATCGGTAAGGGTTGGCTTGGGGGATGGAGTTTGAGGCGGTCGCGCAGTCGTTAGCAGAGGCAGGCGGTTTCTTAGCCAGCAAGGGCTGGGCTCCGGCCACCAGCGGCAACTACTCGGCTCGCCTAGCCGAGGGCCAAGTCGCCATTACGGTATCGGGGCGCGACAAAGGACAGCTCACCCCCGCCGACATCATGGTGGTCGATAGCCAGGGGCATCCCCTCAGCCCAGGGAAACGGGCATCGGCTGAGACGCTGCTGCACACCAGTCTCTACCTGGCCTACCCAGCGGTGGGCGCGGTGCTGCACACCCACTCCATAGACTGCGTCAGTCTCTCTCGCTGGCTGCTGGGCCGGGGGCAAGACAGCCTGGTGTTAACAAACTATGAATTGCTCAAAGCACTGCCGGGTATTACCACCCATGATGGAGAAGTTGCCATCCCCATCGTGGCCAACAGTCAAGATATGGTAGCCCTGAGCGAGACCGTGCTGACCCGGCTCCACGCCGTGCCAGCCCCAGTGGGCTACATGATCGCGGGCCACGGACTCTATAGCTGGGGAGCCACAGTGCCCCAGGCGCGCATGGCCACCGAGGCGCTAGAGGTGCTGGCGAGCTGTGCCCTAAAAGCTCTCCTGCTCGATCAAAAATTTGCTTAGTTCCACAGGATCCATTAGTTTCAAGGACAATTCTCGATGACCCTACTCCGTATTTTTAGTGACCAGGATGGTGCGACGCTGCTGGATGAGTACCGGGATGCGGAGGCGATCGCCGCTGCCCTAGCCAGCGCTGGCGTTCGCTTTGAGCAGTGGCAAACCCAGGCACCGCTGCCTCCAGCAGCCGACCCCGAAGCCATTCTGACCGCCTACGCCAAAGACATCGATCGCCTCAAAGCCGAGGGCGGCTACGTCACCGCCGATGTGATTCGCATGCACCCAGAGCATCCCCAAAAGGCCGAGCTGCGGCAGAAGTTTTTGGATGAGCACATTCATAAAGAGGACGAAGTGCGCTTTTTTGTGGAGGGGCAGGCGGTGTTTTACCTGCACCTGGGCGACAAAATCTATGCCACCCTCTGCACCGCTGGCGACCTGATCGGTGTGCCCGCCAACACCCCCCACTGGTTTGACATGGGCGAATCACCTGAGTTCGCCGCCATTCGCCTGTTTTGCAACTCCGAGGGCTGGGTGGCCCATTTCACCGGCAGCCCCATCGCTAAGGGATATCCTGAATACCATGCTTTTGCTTGAAGGGCGGCCCCTAGGGGCGATCGTGCTCGACATTGAAGGCACCACCACCGACATCGCCTTTGTCAAAAACACCCTGTTTCCCTACGCGGCGGAGCGGCTGGCGGCCTTTATGGCGGCGATCGCTCCCACTGCCGAGGGGCAGGCTATTTTGGCCCAGGTGCGGGCTGAGATGGGCAACACCGACCTGTCTGTAGACGACTGCATCGCCCAACTGCTGACCTGGGCCAAGGCCGACCAAAAGGTCACCCCCCTCAAGGCGGTGCAGGGCATGATTTGGGATGAGGGCTACCGCACCAAGGCCTACTACAGCCACGTCTACGACGATGCCGCCGCCCACATTCAGGAGTGGCACCGACGTGGGGTGCCGCTATACATCTATTCGTCGGGGTCGATCGCAGCCCAGAAACTGCTGTTTGCCCACACCATCGTGGGCGACCTCACCCCCTGCTTCCAGGGGTATTTTGACACCACCACTGGGCCCAAAGTTGATGCAACTTCCTACGATAAGATTGCTAACACACTAGGAATTGCCTCTGAGGAATTGCTGTTTCTGTCCGATCATCCGGGAGAACTAGCTGCCGCCCAGAATGCAGGTTGGCAAGTATACGCAGTCCAGCGCCCTGGCACCCCAGACTTTGCCTCAGACTTACCGACAATCCGCCATTTTGGGGAATTGCAAATTCATTTCGACAATGCTTGATTCACTTGCTATCTAGCAACAAATATCGCAGCGTTCGTTTCACGGAGGCTGCGATATTTGTTATCGGCTCAAGAAACCTGTCTGGGTTTCTTACTCGTAGAGCCAGCTCTTGGCGGCGGGTTCCCAACTTACCAGTTCAGCTTCAGTGAACCACAGGGCAATTTCGGTCTGGGCAGTTTCGGGAGCGTCGGAACCGTGGATGATGTTGCGGCCTACGGTCACGCCCAGGTCACCGCGAATGGTGCCGGGTTCAGCCTCTAGGGGCTTGGTCGCGCCGATGATTTTGCGAGCCGAGGCAATCACGCCTTCGCCTTCCCACACCATGGCCACTACAGGGCCAGAGGTGATGAAATCAACCAGCCCGGCGAAGAAGGGGCGCTCGCGGTGCACATCGTAGTGCTTTTCGGCCAGCTCGCGGGAGACGGCCATGAACTTCAGGCCTACCAGGGTGAAGCCTTTGGTTTCAAATCGGCCGATGATGTTGCTGATCAGACCGCGCTGGACGCCGTCGGGCTTGATCATCAAAAAAGTGCGTTCCATAGATACTTGTTCCTAGTGCGTGGTGCAGGGACGTGGTGAAAGACCTTTACCATGCTCAGAAACGGTGGCCATTTTGTAAAGGATTTGGCCAAAGTTTTATGGTTTTGGGACAGGCCAGTAGCGATCGCCCTCGGCATCGTACCGCCAGCCGCAGCCGTCGGGGTCGCGATCGCGGCTCCAGGCCAGCAGATTTAACGCCACCACGGGCTGGGTCAGCTCAGCCTCGGTGCAGCCCAGGCGCTGGGCCAGATCGGCAGCGGTGAGCGAGAGCACCTGGAGCGGCGCGACCTCGGTAGCCACGGTGGGGGAACGAAATGTGTAGAGCACGTCCCCAGAGGGGGTGGGTTCAAAGTCGCCCCAAAAGTCTTGGGCGCGCTGGTCGAGAAACCGGCGGGCCTCGCGACCGGTGATCTGGGCGGCGATCGCAAAGTCGAGCACGCTAATGCGCCCTTGATGGGCCGCAACCTGGGCATAAAAAATCTGGTGCAGCGCCCGATCCCGCGCTCTTTGCCGCCGCCAGAGCCAGACTGCGCCAGCCCCCAGCCCTCCGACCACCAGCCAGGGCAGCAAGAGCTGAATCAGCAGCACCGTAACCAGGGCCGCACCAGCCATGATCAGGGCCATCAGCAGGCGATATTCAAGCCCGGCACCGGGGCTGTGGAAAGGCCGCTGGGGCATAGGTCCTCGGGGGTGACGGCAGTGCAGGGCTGCCCTCTCGCCTTCTATTGAAGCAGGGGCAGACAACTTTGGGGGGTGCAGGGGTCAGCTAAAATGCTGTCACGCGGTTGCCCTGGCAGACGATTTCACCTGGCCAACCCAGATTGCGCACCGATGCAGCCCTAGTTTTTGCCATGCTGACCTTCGCCTCCTCCACCGATGAAGCCCAAGCGGCTGAGCTAATGCAGCCCTGCCTGATTCGCGTAGTTGACAACATTCGCAAACACACTGAAACCCTCGACTGGCGCACCGACTACCTAGAGCAGCTGCGCTGGCCCGGCAGTGCCACCCCGGAGCAGCGCCAGCAGGTGCGGGATTTAGCCGCCCAGCTCGCTGAGGCCTCCCCAGAGGAAGAAACAGCCCTGCGCCAGCAGCTCAGTCAGCTGCCTACCCCCGCCCCAGGCTATGAGCTGAAGCTGACCCAGAGCAATGGCGAAGCCCCAGCCGAGGAGCCTCGCACGGCCACCCTAGACGTTTGGGAGCTGTGCTTTGGGGTGTGCTTCAAAGACTATCAGCCGCAGCAACCCGTTTCGGTGGATCCAGCTCTGCTCGACGAGGATGGCGAAATCGACTGGTTAGCCCTCGATGAGAAGGCAAAAGCCCTGGTAGAACAGGCCATTGACCAGGCCACAGCAGCGGCGTAGGCGGGCAAATACGGCACAATGGAAAGAAAATAGCCTCTCTATAAATGCTCGACCTGCACAGCCACACCACCTTTTCTGACGGCACGCTCTCCCCCGCTGACCTGGTAGCGGCGGCGATCGCGGCGGGGGTAAAGGCTTTGGCGATTACCGACCACGACACCGTAGCCGGGTGGGCTGAGGCGATCGCCGCCGCTGGAGACGACTTAGAAGTGGTGCCGGGGGTCGAGCTGAGCACCGTAGAAAACGGGCGATCGCTTCACATTCTGGGGTTTTACCCCGATCGAGCATCTCTGGAACCGCCCCTTGTAGAACGTATTGAGGGTCGCCGCCGCCGGGCCCAGCAGATGGTCGAAAAGCTGGCGGAGCTGGGCTACCCCATTGAGCTGCCGCCTATGGCGGGCAATATGGCCCCCGGTCGCCCCCACCTGGCAGCGGCCCTGGTCAAAGCAGGCTACGTCGAGTCGAAGCGAGAGGCCTTTGATCGCTGGTTGGGGGACAATGGCCCCGTCTTTGTGCAGTACGACAAATTTTCTGCTGCCGAGGGCATTCAGCTGCTGCGCGACTGCGGGGCCGTGCCGGTGTGGGCCCATCCCTGTCTGTTCAAAGGCGCTACCGTTGATAAGCTGCTGCCCCAGCTGGTGGAGGCCGGGCTGATGGGGGTCGAGGTCTACCACCCCCACCATAGCCCCAGTGACGTGCGTCGCCTAGAAACCTACTGCCTCGACCACGACCTAGTGATGACTGGCGGCAGCGACTTCCACGGCCCCTCAGAGGCGAAAGCCAGTGCGCCTAACCCCAGGGCCAAGCACCAGCCCAAGGAACCGGCTGGGCTAAATCAGCTCCAATTGCCTTTAACCTTGTTGCCCCCGCTGAAGCGAGCGGCGGCAACTCTGGGCGCGGGCGCAGCCTCTCCAGCGAAAAATGACGCAGCCTCTCCGGCAGAGCAACATCGGCCCGGCAGCAACCATGGCTGACCCCACCTTTGACACCCTCTGGCAACTGGTGGGCGGGGTGCTGAGACTAGACCCAGAAGCCTTTCGCGTCTTTCACCAGATGCCTGACAGCATTGCTCTGGGGGTCGTGTTTGTGGCGGGTTTTTCCCAAGCGGTGGGCCAGGGCATTGTGCTCTTTGCCAACCGCGTCAAACCCCTGCGGTTTGTGCTTAGCCTGGTGCTGTCGGCGCTGCTGTTTGTGGCGGGCTACCTGTTTTGGGCGCTCAGCATTTGGGTGGTCAGCCGCTGGCTGCTAGAGCAGCCCATCCCCTGGCGGGCAGTGAGGGATAGTCTGGCCTTGAGCTATTTACCTTTGATATTTAGCTTTTTGGGGGCTATGCCCTACCTGGGCGTGCCGCTGCTGCGGCTGCTGGCGCTGCTCAACCTGCTGACGGTGGTATTTGGTCTATCGGTGCTGGGCCAGATCGATTTAGGACAGGCGGCGGGGCATGTGCTGCTGGGCTGGCTGGGGCTGGTGGTAGTGCAGCAAACCACTGTGGGGCAGCCCATTGTCAACCTGGGCCGCTGGCTGACCAACTGGACGGCCGGGGTACAGCTGGTGGTCAATCGCGACCAGCTAAAAACGCTGATCGCAGCCAACCCCCTGGGGCCGGGGCCATCCACGGCGATCGCCCCAGGCGGCCTAGCCCTAGGGTCGCCGTCCCTAAAAGCCGCTACCCCCCTGCCGGGGGCCTTTCTCAAGCGGCGATCGCGGCGGCTGACCCTGCTGTGGGTCTACGCTGGCCTGGGGCTGTTGGCCCTAGTGGTGGCCCTCAGCCTAGAGCCCCTGAGGGGATTGATGACCCAGTGGTATGGCCAGAGCCGTCCGGCCCGCTGGTTGGCTGACTTGATCTGGGTGGGCGCGATCGCTCTGGTAGTAGCCGCGATGCTGGCTCCCCTAGAGGCACTGGGCTGGTGGGCGGGGTGGTACGGCGACGGTCTGACCCCCATCAGTTCAGAGTCTTCTAATGCCCCGCCGCCCGCCGCTGTCCAGCCGCGTCGGTATATTGTCTACCTCGACGGCATCAACCAGGCCACCGCCGACTACCAGCCCGCCGTGGCTCGCTACCTCGACGAGCTGGGCCATTGTCTCCCTGCCGACATTGCCCTGATTAAAGGACTAATTCCCTACTCAGTGCTCAACCGTTCGCTAACCGAAGACCGTCCCCTGGCTTTCTTTTGGCGCGGGGTCGAAACCCTGACCCAGCGGCTCGGCCCCTGGGTGGGGATGATCATCAATATTCGCAATATTTTGATTGTGGCGGTGTCGGCTGACCAGCGCTTTGGCCCGATCTACAACCAGGGGGTGGCCCAGCAGGTCTACGAAAGCCTGCTGGAAAACGGCTACTCAGCCCAGGGCGGCATTCCCCTGACGCTGATTGGCTACAGTGGCGGCGGGCAGATTGCCATGGGCATTGTGCCCTTTCTCAAGCAGGCCTTGGGGGCTCCGATAGAGGTGATTTCTCTGGCTGGGGTGATTGGCGGCAACGGGCGGGTGATGGAGGCGGAGCAGCTCTATCACCTGGTGGGCAGCCGCGACCCGGTCGAGCGGCTGGGGCCAATTATGTTTCCGCGCCGCTGGGCGATCGCCCCCCTGAGCTACTGGAATCGGGCCAAGCGCAAGGGCAAAATCAGCTTCATCAGCCTGGGCCCAGTGGGCCACCAGGTGCCAGGCGGCGTCCTTGACGACCAGGCCTTTTTGCCCGATGGCCGCAGTCACCTCCAGCAAACCCTCGACCTCACCCTCGACATTGTGGCGGGCGACCTGCGCCAGTACCTAGATATTCAAAAGATTCAGGTGCTCAATCCCGGCAGCTATTACCGGTTTCAGAGCGCTCCCTTCAACCACCCCAGTTATTACCCGGTGCAGCAAACCCTGCCCGCCCCTCAGTACCGCCCGGTGGGCGACTGGCTGGGGCGACTGATTT
>QBLT01000195.1 GCA_003249105.1 Leptolyngbya sp.
TGATGGCCTTCCATCACCGCCACCTGATTGCCCGCCAAGTCCCACAGCCGCGCCGTGCCGTCATACCCGCGCGTAGCGAGATGAGTGCCATCGGGACTGAACTCCACCTCATTGACATAACCCTGATGGCCTTCCATCACCGCCACCTGATTGCCCGCCAAGTCCCACAGCCGCGCCGTGCCATCGCCCCCGCTCGTGGCGAGATGAGTGCCATCGGGACTGAACTCCACCCCATTGACATAACCCTGATGGCCTTCCATTACCGTCACCTCATTCCCCTGCAAGTCCCACAGTCGCGCCGTGCCATCGTCCCCGTGCGTGGCGAGATGAGTGCCATCGGGACTAAACATCACCTCATTGACATTGCCCTGATGGCCTTCCATCACCGCGACCCGATTGCCCGCTAAGTCCCACAGCCGTACCGTGCCGTCATACCCACTCGTAGCGAGATGAGTGCCATCGGGACTGAACTCCACCTCATTGACATTGCCCTGATGGCCTTCCATCACCGCCACCTCATTCCCCTGCAAGTCCCACAGCCGCGCCGTGCCATCGCCCCCGCTCGTCGCAATCTGCTGCCCATCGGGACTGAACTCCACCTCATTGACATAACCCTGATTGCCTTCCATCACCGTCACCTCATTCCCCTGCAAGTCCCACAGCCGCGCCGTGCCGTCGGCCCCGCGCGTGGCGAGATGAGTGCCATCAGGACTGAACTCCACCTCATTGACATTGCCCTCATGGCCCTCCATACGAGTCTCTCGAATGCCGTTCAGGCTAGTTTGCAGTGCTAAAAGGGGGCTAGCAGTCAGATAAGGTAGCCCTTCCGTTTTCATAATTTCGTTGACTTCTTGAGCCGACTTGAAGGCCGCTAATAATGCCTCAGTTTCTTGGAACTCAAACTTTTGGCTGGCTGTTACTCCGGCTCGTTCTAGATTAGTCACTCGTCTGACTAGGGTAGCTTCGTAGCGGGCTCTTTCTTGTTCTACCAAGGCGTTGGCTCTGGCCTCTTGGGCTAACGCCAAACCTGCTTGGGCTTGGGCGCTGGCAACTCTGGCAGCAGCTACTTGAGCCTCAGCATTTTGAATGGCATCTTGAGCGAACTGCTGCTCTTGTTTAACCCGCTGGTCAATATCTGACAGTTGGGCCAGGGCTAATTCAACTTTCTTCTGTGCTTCTGCTTCCCGTTGAATGGCACGGCGATCGGCCACTCCTTCTTGCAGGGTAGCCATGAACACTTGATATGCCGCCCGCATCACATTCAGGTCAGCCTCTTTTTCTTTCTGTGTCGCTTTCCATTGAATACTGATTGCCTGAGCCTTTGCAGCTCCCGCTTGCAGAGTAGAGGTAATGGCTGTGCCTCCGGCCAGTGCTGCTACTGCCGCCGCCGCTACCACAGTACCTGCCAGCACCCGTCGGGCTCGTTTATTCTTTTGTTGCAGGTCGTCCTGCTCAGCCCTCATAAAGGCAAGGTTTGCCCCAAGCTTTTGATTGCTCTCTGCCAGTTCTACTTTTTGCTGCTCTAGCTGTCTTCGCTGCCGCTTTTCTTTCTCCAGCTGGGCCATCAGCGCTCCGAGCTGAGGCTGTTGCTGCTGGTGAATAAATGCCGCCAAGTAGTCATGCACCAGCTGATAGCGGTCCTCTGGCGCTTCAGGCACATGCACTACCAGCCCCGACGCTGTGAGAATTTGCAGCAGCACTCCAAAGGGGGTCGCATCCATCGTCGCTCGGGCCGTCAACACCTGCAACTCATTGGCCAGCTCAGACCTGGTTTTGCGGGGGCGGGTGCCCTTATCGTCGGTCAGTAAGTACAGCGTCAGCCTCGCTAGTCCCTGGTGGGCCACTGGGCCACAGTCTCGCACCACATCATTCAGATACTGCTTCACCAGAGCCGCTTTAATGCTGGTTTCGGTATGGGGCCAGCCCTGGTAGTCCGCCAGCGTCGCAATCCCCTCCGCCTGAAGCTGAGACCCCACAATTTGCAGCTCAATCGGGCGCACTTCCCCCACCTCTGCCGCCAGGTCGGCCACCACCCGCTCCACCAGGTCCGGGGCCGGGGCATAGGGCGTGGGCTGGGTCAGGTCGTCAATCACCCCCCTGGCATCTTCGGGGCTAAAGTTGCCCAGATAATAGATCCACTTTTTATCCAGAATGTTGTTATCAATAATCGCCAGATCCGTCAGGCGGTTGCACTCCAGCAGGTAGTGGGTATAGTCTTCGCGCAGCGACAGCACCACCTTAATAAACGGCATCGCCAAACAGTCGCCCAAAAACCTGTAAAAGCGCAGCCGCTCCGCTGGCTGATCGCAGGCAAAAAAGAACTCCTCAAACTGGTCAAAAATGAGGACGATGACCCGGTTAACCTGAGTCTGCTGGCGCAATAGATCCAACAACAGGGTCTCTAAGTCAGCGGCCTTCTCCCCCACAGAGTTGGCTAGAGCAGCTGGCCTTGGCATAGCGCTCAGCACCTCTTCGACCCAGTTGCCATAGCTCCGCAGCCGCACCGGCACCACCTGCCGTCCCCCAAACCGCTGCTGCTCTAGAGTGGGCACCAGCCCCGCCTCAATTAGCGAGCTTTTGCCCACCCCCGATGGCCCATAGACAACGGTCAGCACAAATTCATCCTGCTCTAGCCGGTTGACCAACCGGCTCACATCCTGCCTGCGGCCCGAGGCCATAATTAAGTCGGGGCCGTGGTCGCCTGTGGGCAGCGCCGGGTTAGTAATCTGCTGCTTAGGCTGTAGCCGCCCCGCCCCCACAAACGCCCGAAAATTAAACCGGCTCTCGATCGACTCTTTCTCTCGCCGCGTCTCAAACGCTTGCAGGTAGTGGCCCTGCTCAAAATAGCCCTGGCGCAGATACTCCAGCGTTTGGCTATAGAGCAGCGGGTCATACTCCGGCTGGGTAATGCGCTGCACCTGCTCTAGAGTTTGCACCGCCGCATCCACCTGCCCCTGCCCCATCTGGGCCTTGCCCAGCGAAAACACATACCAACTGCGATGAAAGCTATTCACCCAAGCGTAGAAATCGCGATCCGCCGCCGATGTGGCGGCACTGCTGTCAGCAAACGGCTGAATTAACGCCAGGGCGGCTTCGGCGTGGCGCTGGGCTGCGCCATAGTTCTCATTGGCCAGGTCAACCTCTGCCAAAAATCCCTCGGCTCGCGCCTGACGAACTGGGTTGGCCTGGGCCTGGTGCAGTGCCAGTGCCCTGGTGGCAACGGTCTCCAGAGCGTCCCACGCTTCCAGACGGTGCAGGGCTTCGGCCCAGTAGTTAATGTAGCGAGCCATTAGCTCTGGCCGCTGGGCACTTTCAAAGGTTTGTACGGCCTGCTCAAAGTAGCGGCACGCCTGCTGGCAAGCCGATTCAAACTCGCGGCGGTGGCGCACCGAATAGTTGCGCCACCACAGCCCCAGGTAAAACTGCCCGTGGCCCACGTTTTCTTGCCATGGAGTGACTGCGTCAGCGCTGGGGTTTTGGTCAACCAGGGCTTGCCACTGGGCTAGGCTATCTTCGTAGTGCTCGCGGGCCTCTGGGGTGTTGTTGTCGGCAATGCGGCCCTGCACAAAGGCCAGCCCCGCCGATTGCTCTGGGGTGAGGGCCATACCCTGCGCTGCCAGCACTTCCAAGCTAGTCTCTAGCTCGCGGCAGCGGGCCGAGCCGGGGGTCAGCCCCAGCTCCTGGTTGCTCAAAAAGCGGTTTTCCCGCGAGTCCACCACCTGCTGCCACACGTCGGCAATCAGCTGATCTAAAAAGGCGAGAAAAAACTCGGGCGGCGTGGCAAACGTAACCGCGTTGGCCCACGTGTAAAAATCTGGGGCCGTGCGAATCAACTGCTTGAGGCCGTCGTCGGTGAGCCACAGCACCAGCGGAAACGGAAATTGCCGAAACTCCTCGCGAATTTGGTTGGTGGCGGTGAGCAGCTGTTGCAGGTCGTGCACCCCATCCAGGCCATAGACCATGAGGGCCTCGGGGGGCGGGCTACCGATGGCGCTGCGAATGGTGGTGAAGAGTGTGGTGGTGCTTGGCTCAAGGGTAATTTCGGCAAAGGAAACGCTGCACTGCTGTCGCAGCTGCTGCACCAAACCCTGCCGCTGCTGGGTCGAGTTGCACACCGCCAAAACCAGCTCAAACTCACCCTGCGAAAAGCGCAGCAGACGGCAAAGCTCCTCCAGCGCTTGCTGATTGTGGCGATCGATCTCAGAGGGCGAAACGTCAGGCATCGGGCGTGAGTTCCTTAGCAGCCAGTAGCACGGGGTTGAGGTCAAACCAGGTTTGCCCCGCATCCCGATATTCAAACACAAACAAACTGCGCAGCAGGGCCTGATATTCACCCTCGCCCCGCACCGCCTTGGTGCGATGCACCTCTCGCAATAGGCCCCACTCTTCGACCTCGATCGCCTTGGTCAGATCACTTAGCCGCAGGCTAATCACCTGACCGAGCAGAGCCTGGGTGAGGGGCGGGTCGGCTTTCTTGAGGCAATCGTTGACCAGCACCAGCAAATTCCGCACGTGGCCACCGCTAGCCAAACACAGGCGATCGAGGGTTTCAGTCGAGTCAAAGATTTGCCCCAGCTCAGCCAGGCGCTGGTCGGCAGGCACCTCCGGAAAGGCGCGGGCCAAAATCATCTGGCGCAGCGCCTCTAGCCCCGCTTCGCAGGCGCTGCCGTCGCGGTTTTGGGTGCGCACCATGGGCAGCACCTGGGGGCTAGCCCCAAAGCGGTTGGTCAGGTTTTCTTTCTCATTAGAAAACGACAGCACCAGAGGAATGGTGTAGATCACATGGCAGCGCAGCTGCTTGAGCTGATCACCCCGATCGACAAACAGGTACTCGGGCTGGCGGCGGTCTTGCACCCGGGGCTTGTTGTCGATGCGATCGAGGTTGTCCACAATCACCACCAGGCCAGCCTTGCCCTGGTCGAGCAGCTGCCGGTTGGCGGTGTCGATCAGCTCACCGTTGATGATGTCAAGAATGGTCTTGATGCGCGGCTCTAGATGCTGGCGCAGGAGGGCACGCACGTCTTTGCTATCCTTCGCCTTGGTAGTAATTTCGCCAATGCCGAGAGACAGCGAATAGGTGCCATCCGCAGCGCTGAGACCCAGGTCGCCACCGGCCTTAATGCCACCAATTTCGGGCCCTTTAATCTTTAGCCCTGTGACCTCAGAGTTGAGCAGATCGGCGGTGCTCTTAATCAGCTGTTGAAAGCGGCTAGGGGTTAGCCGCAGCTTGGCATCCTCTAGGCTTTTGCTGACCTGTTTGGCGATCGCCAGCAAAATATCGCTGATGTCCACATCCCCCATGTCCAAATCGTCGGTGGACTCAAAATAGACCACATGGTAGCCCGCTGCCTCCAGATCGCCCTGTAGACGAGAAAGCTCGGTTGATTTGCCGCAGCCAATGTGGCCCGTAAACAACTGGCAGGTGGGCTCTTCTCCCGACAGGGTAATGGTGCGCTTCAGTTCCTGCACCAGATCGCTGCCCCGCACCGCCGAGAAGTCGATGTAGTACTGTTTGTCGGCGGAGGAAGTGAGGTTTAGGGTCTTGCTGGGGTTACAGGCCCGAAAAAACCGCCCTGCATCAAATGCCATAGGTTGCCGCTGCCCCGTCGCTACACGCTAACTGCCCAAACTATGGCGCATTTTGAGAAAATGCGCGGCAGAAGTAGCTAAAAATTTAACGGATGCGGGGAACACGGCTTCTTTAGGTAGCGTGAGCCACTAAAAAAGGCAGGAGCGATCGCCCCTGCCTTTTACGTTATTCAGAAAGTTCGAGGAAAATTGCGCGTTTCCCTAAAACCCAGCGTCCGAGTCAGTCCAGGTGGCGCAGGGCTCAACGCTGCAGCTCGCCATCACCAACTCAATTAAGAAGTTGCCCTCGTAGGGAGCGACCACCCCAGGCACCGCGTCAACCAGCGTGTCGGAGGCCACCAGTTCCCCCGACTCAGCATTGTAGAGAAACATGTCGAGATCGCTACAGTCGTCGTCGCAGCTGGCAAACACCGCTTCATCGGCCAGCAGGTAACCTTCGTAGGTAATGGTCTCGCCAGTGCTCAGCCAGTCTGAGCGAGACTGGGCCTGGGCAATCGTTGCTGTGGTTGCCAGTGCGATCGCCCCTAGGGCCACCGTCGCCGTCATCTTCACCCCAAATTTCGCCATGGTTTACCTCTCAGGGCAATAAAGAATTAGGTCAACACACGGCACCGCAGCCGACTGTTAACTCTGCTTCTAGATTGCCCTCGGCGGTAGCGAATAGAACGTAAATTTGGACGATCTACACGGAGATTTGACAGAAAAGACCGAGATTTGTTTGGAGTATTCACAGACCTGATATCCCCTTGTCCCTAAAGACCCAATAGACGCTTAGCCCAAAAAGCAATCGCCTCTAGCATCAAAATTGCCCCTCTATCTCTGCCCTTGGATCGATTTGGAGGTAGGGCTACCGCCATCAACTTTCAGGTTGACGGTCTGATATGCTCGTTATGACAAATTGGGAAAAGACGACACTATGCAGAGTCGCAGCGATCGAGAACGACAGCACTTTGACCAGCTCGCAGAGGAGTTAGGCTCCGTATGGTGGGGATCTGTCACCAAGGCCGGTCAGCTGCGTATTGATGAGCGGGCTGATTTAGCCATTCAGCATGGTCATCTTGCCCCTGGCAAACGGGTTTTAGAGCCAGGGTCAGGCAACGGCGAATTTACGCTACGACTGGCTCAGTCGGGGGCAGACATTACCGCCGTAGAGATTTCTCCACGGCAGGTTGATATTGCCAAAAACAGGTTAGCTAATTTTCCTAACGTCACTACTATAGTAGGCGATGTAACTCAGCTACCCTTTTCCGATGGAAGTTTTGATGCCGTTGTCGGTAACGCCGTACTGCATCACTTTGACCTCACTACAACGCTGCCAGAGCTATACCGGGTGCTAAAGCCGGGGGGGCATTTTTTCTTTACTGAGCCCAATATGCTTAACCCTCAGATCGCGGTAGAGAAGAACATCAAATTTATTGGTCGTAAGCTGCAAAACTCCCCTGACGAAACCGCCTTCTTTCGCTGGAGAATTACCCGTCGCCTTCGAGGCTATGGGTTTCAAAACCCGTGGGCCAGACCCTTTGACTTTTTGCATCCCGGCATTCCCGACGGATGGATTCCGGTAGTGCGGGGGGTGAGCAAGCTGCTCAGCAATACGCCAATCATTCAAGAGATTGGTGGCTCACTCCAAATCTACGGTAGACGGTAGTTTCTGCACCAATGCCCAGCCTCTAATAGCGCCGAGCTGTTGATAAGTTGCGGCGGGTGCAGCAGTCAGCTCTGCAACCAGGTCGGGGGCAACCCAAGCGTACTGCCCAGCCCCCAAATCCTCTAAGGTCAGGAATCTTTTACCCCACTGGGACGAGCAAAAGGAGGTCAGAATCCAGGCTTGATGATCGGGGCGGCTGACCGGATCGCTGAGCACCACATTGACGGGATGCTGCGCCAGAACGGGGGCGATCGCCGGTTGTTGGCAGAAATCTTTGATGTCGCTGCTGTAGTTGCCAATCAGCCCCGATGTTCCAGCGAGACCGATAGCCAGCCAAGGGCCAATCAGCAAGCTACTGAGCCACACGTGAGGCTGCGATCGTCCTTTGCCCAGCCCACTAACGGCATAAACTAGCCAAAGCCCGCTGAGTACCAGGGCCGGAATACTATAGACATAGAGTTCCTGCTGAAGAGCTGCATCGAATAGACCCAGCGTTGACCAGATACCCGCCAGCAATCCCAGACTAAGCACCAGGGCCACCAGGGCGATGAGGCCATAGAACCCGCTCAGCGCTGTAGCGATCGCCGGTCGCCGGTTTGTGGATTGCCAGGTATGCAAAATTCTGTGGAGCGCATAGCCGCTGTAAAGGCCCAGAAAGGGATAGATTTGAAGCGGATAGTAGATGGTTTTCGTGCTAAATAGCTGTAGCAGCAGCAGCAGCCCCGCTGGATAGCCCAGAGTTAGCAGAACCCGGTGATTGGGTGGCGATTTAATGAGATAAAACAGCCCCAGCAAGACTAAGGGTGTCCAAGGCAAAACGTTGGCCGGAATATTCCACAGGTAATACCAGGGCCCAACGCCATGGTAGTCTTCGGACGCGGCGAGAACCAAAATGCCAAACAGCTGGTTAAAGGGCTCGCTGCCATGGGCCTGCCAAAGGTGCAAAAACCAGTAGGCTACCAACCCCAGACCGAGAACAAAGCCTAGATACAAGCCAGGGTTGAAAAGGTGTCGGTGACGCCTATGGTTGAGCACAAGGTAGGGCAGCAAGGCCACAGTAGGCAGGGCAACCATAAAGCCCTTAACCAAAAAGCCTAAGCCGAAACCCAAACCGGCCAACGTTCCCCACCAAAGTCTCCGCCGAGGTTGTTGCTCGGCCTGCAACAGTGCCCAGATAACAGTGAGTTCAAGGGCCACCAGGGGCATATCTTGGGTAGCCATCTGACCATACTGGGTCCAAATCACAATTGTGCTGAGGCACAGCGCCCCCAGCAAAGCGGCGCGGCGGTGGAGCAGCGTAGAGCCGATCGCATAGAGCAAAAAGGTGCTCGCCAAGCAGGCAATGCCCGAGGGCAGACGGGCAGTGGTTTCACTCACCCCAAATAGTTGGTAGGCAGTGGCAATCAGCCAATGGACTCCGGAGGTTTTGTCATAGACTAGCTGGCCCCACCAGGTCGGGCTGAGCCAGTCTTGCGATCGCACCAGACCTAGGGCCAGAGTGGCATACCAGCCTTCATCGTGGGCCATGAGACTGGTTTCTACATTGCTGGCGGCTAAAAGTAGCCCCTGCCACAGCCCCAGTAGAGGGTAGGGTAGCCATCTGGCATGCTGATCGATGGCAAAAACCTTGGGTAGGCGAGAGATATAGGACATGGCGGCGAGAGCGTCTCCGTTTACCCAAACTAGGGTCGCACAATAAACGGATTGTCAATCCTCGCCGCCCGCAGCTGTAACACCAGCGCCTGATACACCGCCGCACAGACATCGGCGCGACTGGCCACCCGGTTGGGGTTGAGCTGGGCGATGTCGGGCACGTTGACCACCAAACTGAGTTGCGTGGCCTTAGCGATCGCATTCACTGCATAGTCGGGAATGGTGGCGCGATCGCGGTAGCGCTCCAGTAGTCTGAGGTTGCCGGGCTGGTTGGGCAGCAGGGCCAGGCCCGAAATCAACGCCACCCACACCTGGGCGCGCAGCAGCGGGTTTTCTGGCCCAAAGGTCTGGTCGGGGAAACCAGAGAGAAAGCCGCCCCGATAGGCGGTTTGAATGGCACTGCCCCCCCAGTAGCCCGCGGGCACGTCGCGAAACAGCTGGGCCGGACGGCGTGGCGCAGGGGTAAAGGCGCGACTGACCAGGGCGGCGAACTGGGCGCGGGTCATGGGCTGGGCGGGGTTAAAGCGGCCCGCGTCATCCCCCTGCAC
>QBLT01000196.1 GCA_003249105.1 Leptolyngbya sp.
CCCATGGCCTACGACCCTACGGCCACCTTAGCCCCGCCGCCCCGCGCGGTACCGGTGAAAAAAAACTCATCGGGGTGCTGGCCCGCCCTGGCAGGCCTGTTGCTTACGGTGGGGATCGCGGGCGGGCTGTGGTGGTGGCTCGACCCCCTAAGCCAGCTTTCAGGGGATGGTTCTGAAGTCGTTTCACCTGGCGGCAGTGATGCCAGCAACCCCAATCTCAGCGAGGCTGAGCGCGATCGCAAGCAGGCCCTGCGCGATCGCGCCGTCGCCCTCAGCGTTGACTGGGCTTACATTTCGCGCCTCACCGACCAGCTCTTCTACGAGCAAAACCCCGATCGCCAGGGCACCCAGCTCACCGATCAGCCCCAGGATGAGCCGCTGCGGGCCAAGTGGGATGCGATCGCCGCCGACAATCTAGATTTAATCGAAGCCAACCTCAGCACCGACGCTCGCAGCAAGCTAGGCCGCTACAACCCTGCCGACAGCGATCGCTGGAAGCGCCAGGTCAACGCCCTCTACGTCAGCAGCAAAGCCCTTTACGATCTGGCCGACGCCCGCTTTAACCAGCTGTTTCCGGGGCGAGCCAGCGAGGGTTTTGTCGAGACCCCCGTTGACCAAATCTGGTTTGCCCTGGCCCAAGACCAGGTCAGCGCCATGGAGAGCGGCGAAAACCTAACTGAAATCACCTTTGCTGAAGGCACCTTTAACCAGCAGCAGCAGGGCAATCTCAACCCCGGCCAGGGCCAAATCTACGTTCTCAACCTCAGCGCCGAACAGCTGCTGCGCCTCAACCTGCAAGCCCCGCCCGAGAGCACTCGTCTCTCGCTCTACGTGCCGGTGCTCACCGACGAACTGCCCCACCTGCTGGCCGATGCCGAGCAAAACACTTGGGCCGGAGAGCTGCCCCAGTCAGGCTACTACGAGATTGTAGTGGTGTCCCAATCAGAAAACGTCATTCCATACCGCCTCACGGTGGCCGTCGACAACGTCATCAACGACATCATTAACCAGCCAGACCCACCCGAAAAAAATAACTGACGTCAGCGCCAAGCCTCAGCTCCGCTAATCAGCACCTCTCCAGACAAGATCACCAAGGCTTGAAGTAATGGCCTTGGTGACCGGCCCCAGCAACACTGTAACTTCATCCCCCAGGTTGATGCTGGCCCGAGTTGGCTGGGAAGACTATAGGGTACTGGTGCATTCATGGTTTGGCGCTGATGAGTCTATGCAATCACACCTACGCCACAGTTGCTTCGAGGGCCGATATCTTGACTCATTCCGCTGCGCCTAAACCTTATCTGATTAGGCTTTCGACCTTTCAGCAGCAGCCGCTACTGGGTGACTACAGGCAGGGCCAGCTGTGCCTCAACGACTGCGGCCTAATCGTCGCTGACGAGTGGGTACGATCTGCCACTAACCGCAAAGGCATCGACCTCGATGTCTGGACAATTACCCCCACTAGTCTGCAAAGCATTGTTTTTTTACAGGTGCCAGCCACGGTTGGTGCCGGGCTAACCGGCATTCAAGAAGGCCAAAAGCCCTGGCTGCTGTCGTCATTTATTGCCAGCTTCAAAGCGGTAGCGGCCAAGCGCATTAACCTGCGGCTCAACCAGCTGGGGCAGTCGGTGTGGCAGCGCAACTATGACGAGCAACTGATTGGTAACGACGACTATCTTGCTGAGCTGCGCTGTAAGCTACAAAGCCAGAATCCATAGATCCCTAGCCGTCATGCCAAAGGGGTGTGCAGACCATTCTGACCGGTCAGGCGATGGCTCTAGCGCTGAGGGCGATCGCCATTGCCACCATAGCCAACTGAAGAATTGCCAGGGCTTCGAACTCAGCTCTAGCCCGCGAGCTTGGCTTTAACCAGAGCCTGCACCTTGCCACCATCGGCGCGGCCCTTGAGCTGCTGCATAGCTGGCCCCATCACTTTGCCCATATCTTTGGGCGACGCAGCCCCGGTCTGGGCGATCAGGTCGTCAATAACGGCTTCAACCTCGGCATCGCTGAGCTGCTGGGGCAAATATTCTTCGATAATGGCTAGTTCTTGGGCTTCCTGAGCGGCCAGCTCGTCGCGCCCAGCGTTTTTGTACTGCTCGACGGAATCTTTGCGCTGTTTAGCCAGCTGGGTCAGCACCTCTAGCTCTTGATCGGCGGTGAGCTCATCCTGTCCGCTGGGGCGCACCAAAGACTCTTTTTCGAGAATCACTTTTTTAATACTCCGAACCGTCTCTAGGCGCACCTTGTCTTTGGCCTTCATGGCGGTTTTGATGTCGTCGCTGATGCGGTCTTTCAGACTCATAGGGAGATTCCTTACGCCTATCTCGGCGGCGCGCTGTAGGCTACCCCTTCACTTTAAACCGTTGGTTAGGCGATCAGGGGGTGGGGAAGGTGAGGAGAGAGAGCAAGGCAAAAGGCAGCTATCTAAGCACTCCCCTATCTCCCTCATCTCCCTCTATCTCCCCCGTCTCTTCATCTTGCCGACTCTCCAACTGCTGCTCTAAAAAGCTCACCAAATCAGCGCAGGTCAATAGCTGGGTTTCGTCGAAGTGCTCGCTGATGTCAAGGCCAAAGGTTTCGTAGAAGTCTTCGCAGAGGGTGAGACTCCAGTCAAACCAGCATACCGCTGGAAACGCCAGGTCTTCAACCAGACGATCGCTGGGCTTGACGCAACCGATCTCGAGGCCGGAGTAGGCGGTGAGCTGCTGATAGGTGAAGTCAATCAGCGGCTTGGGCAGGGGCCGGCGCACGGCGGGCGGGGTCCAATGGTAGCGGTACCACTCGTCGCAGGTGAGGCATCGGCGCGATCGCAGCCACTGGTTGACCCGTTGGCGGGCGACCATGTCGGGGCTGAGGGCCATGTAGGTGGTGAGGCTATTGACAAAGTTTTTCAACGGTTGCCACATCGGTTTTTAAACGTCTAGCCCTAAAATTGCTTTTGGGGCTTAGCCTCTGGGGCTTGCTTAGAGTGTGCCCAGGGTAACGCTCTAAGTCATGATTTCGGCATGAACTTAGCTCAGTGCAGGCTCGCTCCACAAAGCTCAGCCAGGGTAGCGGTAAAGCTCGGGTAAGACACCGCTGCCGCTTCGGCCCGCTGTATTTGCATGGGTCCCTCGGCCCGCAGGGCGGCGATCGCCAGGCTCATGGCGACTCGATGATCAGTGTAGCTATCGACGATAGTCCCCGTGAGGGGGGTACCGCCATGGATGGTGAGCCCGTCGGGGTGTTCTTCGACGCGGGCACCCAGCTGGGCGAGCTGGCTGGCCATAACGGTGATGCGATCGCACTCCTTCACCCGCAGCTCTTCGGCGTCGGTGATCACCGTAGTGCCGTCGGCAAACAGTGCCGCCACCGCCAAAACGGGAATTTCGTCGATCATGCGGGGAATCAGGTCGCCGCTGAAGCGGGCGGCCTTAAGACGGCTGTGGCGCACCCGCAGATCGGCCACAGGTTCTCCAGTCACCTCGCGGGGATTTTCTAGGGTGATGTCGGCTTCCATGGCTTCTAGGGCGTCGAGAATACCGGTGCGGGTGGGGTTGATGCCGACATTCTCAATGACTAGATCAGAGCCGGGGGTAATCGCTCCGGCCACCAGCCAAAAGGCGGCGGAGCTGATGTCGCCGGGTACTACCACGGTCTGCCCGGTGAGGGTGGCGGGACCGTGGACGGTGACGCTACAGGTGTCGGGATCCACTGAAATATCGGCCCCAAAGGCTCGCAGCATGCGCTCGCTGTGGTCGCGCGACAGGCTGGGCTCGGTGACGGTGGTGCTGCCCTCAGTCATCAACCCTGCTAGCAAAATACAGGATTTCACCTGGGCGGAGGCCACAGGCGATTGGTAGCGGATAGGTTTGAGGGATTTACCCCGCACCGCTAGGGGAGCAAGGCGGTTGTTTTGTCGGCCCCAAATCTCTGCGCCCATCTGGCTGAGGGGCTTGATCACACGATCCATGGGGCGCGATCGCAGCGACCCATCCCCTGTCACCGCAAAGTAGCGATCGGGGTGTGCTGCCAGCAGCCCCAGCATTAGCCGTAGGGTGGTGCCCGAATTGCCGGCGTTGAGTACGTCCGCCGGTTCTTGCAAATTGCCCAGGCCCACCCCCTGCACCGTTACCCATTCGTCTTCAAGCGATGACATGGTGACGCCCATGGCCCGAAAGCAGGCGGCGGTGCTGCGCGGGTCTTCGCCTAGCAGCAGGCCCTGAATGCGGGTTTCACCCTGGGCGATCGCCCCCAACATCAGCGATCGGTGCGAAATTGACTTATCCCCCGGTACTCGCACGCGCCCCCGCAGCGCTACCCCATCGCCGGGAAACTCCAGGGTCAGGGTTTGGTGCGGGGCAGCGTCGGTCAGCTCAATGCGGGGGGTCATGGCAGCGATAGTGAAAAGCCGTTGCGATCGTACCCTATTGTGTCCAGAGCTTTTTGATGGCGTGAGTGATATTTCTACTACTGATAGAAATGTGGGAAAAGCTCTGACTCTGGAATGTACCGACACGCTTGCCTATAAATTGCTCGACAAGTTCCTGTGTCTAACTGTCGGTGGTTAGGGACTGTGAGCGTTTCCTTGCCCAAACCATTTTCTCTACGAAGCTTAATATGGCTACCCCGTTGACTATAAACCTGGAAGCCAAAGCGCTCTAGAATACTGACGATCTCTGCCCCTGATAGCCGTTTTGCCCTAGGCATAGATCGGCTGCAACTCAAAAGTGACCAGAATGTGGGGATGAGACACTAGGCCAAATTCTGTAGGGTCTTCCCCTTCTAAATGTAGGGAAACAGCCTCTTGGAGGTTATTGACAACCTCATCTAGCGTCGCTCCTTGCGTGACTACAGAGATTTCCAAACACTCTGCAACATAACCACTTTGTTCTCCGGGGCGAATAAAAGATTTAATCGTTTGTTGAAGCTGCATTTTGATTCTCTTCAAACAAAAATTATCCTGACAGCTTTCTTGTCGAGCACTTACGATGCCACCATCGAGGTTTTAGGTCGGGCAAAGATCATGCGCCCGGCGGAGGTTTGCAGCGACCCGGTCACGACGACCTCTAGCTCTTCGCCAATGTAGTCGCGGCCTTCTTCGACCACTACCATAGTGCCGTCGTTGAGGTAGCCCACGCCCTGGGAGGGCTCTTTGCCTTCCTTGAGAATCTTCAGGTCGATGTCGTCGCCGGGCAGGTAGGCGGGGCGAATGGCCTGGGCCAGATCGTTGATATTGAGCACCTCAACATCCTGAAAGCTGGCGACTTTGTTGAGGTTGTAGTCGTTGGTGAGCAGCATGGCGTTGAGTTCCTGGGCCAGCTTCACCAGCTTGGCATCAACGGTGGGGATGTCGTCAAAATCGACGGAGTTGATCAACAGGCGATTGGGGTAGGCTTCGCGAATGCGGTTAAGTACGTCAAGGCCGCGGCGACCGCGATCGCGCTTTTGGTCATTGCTGGCATCGGCCACATTTTGCAGTTCTTGCAGCACAAACTGAGGCACCAATAGCTGCCCTTCTAAAAAGCCGGTATCCATCAGCCCCTCAATGCGGCCATCGATGATGCAGCTGGTGTCGAGCACCTTGGTTTTGCTGGGTTTGAGCGTACCTTCGGCCACCAGGGTCGACTCTAGGGTGCTGGGGCTGATCAGGCGCAGCAGCGATCGCCCGTGGGTATCGGCCAGGTTCATGCCCGACACGGCAAACAGCACGCTGCCCAACACCGCCGTCATCGGTTTAATGAAGCCAAACTCGGCAGGAATCGGCAGCAAAAACAGCGGAGCCAGCATCAGGTTGGCGATTAGCAGGCCCAGCACCAGACCTACAGCGCGGGTGAGAATGCGATCGGGCGGCAGTTCTTTGACCTGGCTCTCTAGGCGGCGGTAGCTGGTCTGCATAACCAGGCCTAAGCCGGTGCCAATCAACCCGCCAAACACGGCGGTCACCGCGCCCAGCGCCTCAATATTCGTCACCTGCTGCAAAATTGGCTGGGGCAGCAGGTCAATACTGTAGAACCCAATGCCCGCCCCGGCCAGGATAAATGAAAATACAATCAGTGCGTCTAGCATGGTGGTCTGCGGTTCTGGCCTTGATTTTGCAGCGGGTAGAGGCTGTGTGCCTATCCCTCCCAGTGTACTCCCCTAGATCAAAAGCAACTGGCGAAACGCGCCCGATTAAGCGCTCAGAGGAGCCGAGTTGGCAAAAGTATACCGCTAATGCCTATCTTCCTAGCCGCCCCACCGGCTCTGCAATAATGGGGGGGTTACTGCACTTGCGTTCTCCATGGCTTTGCCCTTTTTGCGATCGGCGGTGGTTCAACTGACGGCCTATACCCCTCATGTTGAATCGGCAGACGACCCGTCCCCAGCTAATTTCGACATTCTGGATACCAACGAGTGCCCCTACGACCTGCCCGAGGCGCTCAAAGAAAAGCTGGCCTGGCACCTGCACCACGATGTCGCCGCCAACCGCTATCCCGACGGTGGGCATGGGGCGTTGAAGAGCGCGATCGCCCAGTACATCACCGAATCCGCCCCAGGCTCGTCTTTTAACGCCGACCATATCTCCGTCGGCAATGGCTCTGACGAACTGATTCGCTCGCTGCTGATCGCCACCTGCGTTGGCGGCGAAGGCTCAGTGCTGGTGGCCAATCCTACCTTCTCGATGTACGGCATTCTCGCCCGCACCCTGGGCATTCCGGTGGTGACAGTAGGCCGCAGTGAGGAAACCTTTGAGGTTGATCTAGCGGCGGCGCAGCAGGCGATCGACCAACCCCAGGGAGCTCCTGTGCGAGTGGTGTTTGTGGTGCATCCCAATTCCCCCACCGGCAACGCCCTCACCACCGCCGAATTGGACTGGCTAACGTCCTTGCCTCCCGAAATCCTTGTGGTTGTGGATGAAGCCTACTTTGAGTTCAGCCAGCAGACTACCGTGGCGGAGGTGCTAACTCGGCCCAACTGGGTGGTAATGCGAACGTTCTCGAAAGCCTTTCGCCTAGCGGCATACCGGGTGGGCTACACCGTGGCGAACCCAGAGCTGACTCAGGCGCTCGAAAAGGTGCGCCTACCCTACAACCTGCCCAGCCTTACCCAGGCGGCGGCGCAGCTGGCTCTAGCGCACCGACAAGAACTGCTGGCGGTGGTGCCCGAGATTCAGCAGCAGCGGCGAGAATTGGCGGATGCGATCGCCCGGCACACACCCCTGCACCTCTGGCCCAGCGACGCCAACTTCCTCTACGGACGGCCAGCCGCTCAGCCAGGTCAATGCCTAGATGTAGAGCTAGAGCGCTGGTTCAATAGTCTACGCCGTCAGGGAACGCTAGTGCGTCACACGGGCGGCGGATTGCGAATCACCATCGGCACTCCGGCAGAAAACCAGCGCACCCTGACCCACATGCAGCGGCTGTAAGGTTCCCTGCCGGAATCCTGTCTGTCACCCTGAATGTAGTTGAGCAAATGTCATTTTTCCCTACACCAGGGCGCGGGCGCGGCGAACGGTGTAGGGAAGCACGCCCACCAGGAGGGCAAAGGCCTCGTCGGGCACCTTATCGACAATGTTTTGGTCAAAATAGCTTTTGAACTGCTCGAGGATGAGCTGGGCGCGATCGAGGGGCACCGGCTTATCAGTGAAGTTTTGGGTGAGCCGCACCCATTGCAGACGAATTTTGAGGGCCTTCTGCTGGGCCTCCGCCGAGTCGGGAGAAATCAGCGACAGGCTACCTAGGGGAATCACGGCTCGACAGTCGGAATCTAGGCCACCGCCCACTGCGGCGCCAGGGCCGGCAAACTCGGTGTAAAACTCTTTGTGGATAATCAAACCGTTGCGACGGCGGCTGTTGACGACCCATAGTTCGCCGCCGCGAATTCTAGCCAGAATGTCATCTTCCTCTGACAGCAAGCCAGACTCAAAATATGGATTTGAAAGGCTGCTCACTGAGCTAACGGCGTAGGGACGCAGAGGGGGAGATGCCGCAGAAAACCCAGGGGAGTGTAGAGAACTCCCGTATCCTGACCCTGAGATATTCTGCTCAAAATTGGAGATCATCCCGTCACATAGTAGCGACAAAAGCTCAATTAGCTACAGTCTGAATTAATTTTGGTTGCTCTGTTGCCTGAGTTCCCAGGCTTTCATTCTAGGGTAAACACCTTCCAGCCCCTCCGTGAAGTGTTTAGCTGCGTTGAAGTAGGGATAAATTTCTCTATCTGTAGCTTGATGTTTCTGTAAAGTTGTCCGGTCGAGCTAGAGCCTGGTCAGGTGAGATGGCCGCTGTAGGGTTTTGCGCAGCAGCAGCCGACGGGCCTGTAGCCCCAGCCATGAGGCGGGTGAGTCTTCGGTCTGCACCACTGAAAATCCTGCCTTGCGATAAAGTGCTCGGGCCGCCAGGTTGTCTTCCATGACGTGGAGGTGCAGTTCGTAAAGGCCCCAGCGTTGCGCCACCTGTTCGCACGATCGCAGCAGGATGAGGGCAATGCCCTGCCGCCTAAAGGTTTGATCTACAGCCAAATTTGAAATGTAGACGTGGCGATCGCCCTGCCAAGGCCAGGGCTGGCGTAGCGAGGCTTCGACGGTGCCAACAATGACGTCTCCATGGATTGCAGTAGAACCGGCGGTAGGAGCGGCTATGGCCGCTAGGCAAGCGTAGCGAGGCGACTGGGCCTTCAGCCGCTGCTTCAGATCTTCGTAAATGCCTAGCCGAATGAAGGGATAGACCCACTGCCGCCAGCCGTCGCGATCGTAAAAGCTAGCGGTGAGCACGTCGGTGAGCCGGTCGAGATCGCGCAGATCGGCTGGGCGCACGTGCGGCTGGGGTGCTGCCGAGGCCACAAGGGGAGAAATATTGGGGTCGGCCTGTACCATGAGCCTCTGGGGCAAACACAACTACTGTCAGCGTGCCCTTCGCAGAGCGAGTGCCTAGCACTCAACTGGACGTTGGCCATCGCCTTAGCAGTCAATATACCCTTCTCCACCTGCCCAGGGGGTACGATCGAGAGAATCATTTTATTTACAGCTCGACCAGGCTGATACTGTCTTTGGTTTGCCCTGGCGGGGCATCGTTAGCTATGGCCAATTCCCCGTTTTTGACTACCTTTGCCCGCCACCGTGACCCCAAGCTGCTGTGGCCCGTGGCCGCTGTGGCCTCGGTGCTGGCTCACGGCCTGGCCCTGGGCATGGTGCGCACCCTGGCCATCCAAACTCCGGCCCTGCCCAAGGGCGAGATGGCTCCGCTACCCATTCAGCTGGTGGAGTTGTCTGCCGATCAGGCTGCCCCTGGACAAGTCGGTGAAGCCGCAGGTGCAGTATCCTTAGCTGAACCCTCGGTGGTAGACACGGAGCGATCGCCAGATGCCGCTACGCCCCTGGCGGCCCAAACCGCCCCAACAGAGGCTCCGCCAGTTGCC
>QBLT01000197.1:0-8509 GCA_003249105.1 Leptolyngbya sp.
ACGACTCTGGCGACTTGCCGATGACCCCTTAGTCAACCGCTGCTTTGACGCCCTCCATGATCTCGAAGATGTCCTTGAGGCCCGCTGCCGAACGTTGCTGTCGATGCAATCCGAGATTAAAGCCCTAACCAACTATCATTGGTGGCCCGCATGACAGACCTAATCATTTCGGGCGTATGCTATCCGGATTTAGTATCAGCTCACCTTTTTCCCCTCCCGTCACGAGGTTTCAAGCCTTACACCCACTTCTGTCAGGCAGTCAGGTCTCGATGTGAGTGCCAAGCTGATGGGCAGCCTCAGCTGCTTTGTCAGAAAGAGCTTTGGCAGGGTTGGAAAAATTCATTCAGATTTAGCACTATCTCTCAACAAAAATAAGCGTACCCTTCACGTCTTAAAAGCATCTGGAATCGGCACAGCTTCATGGAGTATCGACCGTTAGGTCAAGACTTTGTTTGGGGATTCACCTAGAGCGTCGAGACGGCAAATTGGCCATGGCAACTGTTCTGAAGGTGGCACAGCCGCGATCGCTAATGAAGATTATTCTCCGTTAAGACTGTTAAAGACTGTTGAAGAAGGCAATCTCCAAAGCTCAATTGACCTGAGGATTGAGAAGCTCAGCCTTTCGGATACCGTTTCTATGACCACCCATCAGCCCCTTGGCCAGCGCATTGGCATTCTCACCAGCGGCGGCGACTGCCCCGGCCTCAACGCCGTCATTCGAGCAGTGGTTAAATGCGCTAACCGGCGCGGGTGGGATGTGATCGGCATACCCTACAGCACCGACGGCTTTATGCAGGTGGCCGACGGTCAGTATGACCCAGAGCACCTGCTGCTCACCGACCACGGCTACGATATTCCCGGCATTTTGCAGGGGCTCGACGTGCTGCAATTTCTCAGCGGCACCATCCTCGGCTCGCTCAGCAAAAGCCGCTTCGACGGCCCTGACCAGATCAACAAAATTTTGGCGGGCTACGAAAAACTCAACCTCGACGCCCTGATCGCCATCGGCGGCGACGGCAGCCTCGACATCATCTACGACCTGGCCCAGCGCGGCGGCTGGAACCTGATCGGCATTCCCAAAACCATCGACAACGACGTACCCTTTACCGAAAAATCCATCGGCTTTAACACGGCGGTGCAGACGGTGAACAGCGCCCTCTACGACCTCACCTTTACCGCCGCCAGCCACGATCGCGTCATGGTGGTCGAAGTCATGGGTCGTGATGCCGGGCACCTGGCCCTCCACGGCGGCATTGCGGGCGGGGCCGATGTGATTCTGATTCCCGAACTGGTGCCAGATCTGAGCCCCCTGGTGGTCACCCAGATTTGCCAGCACATCGCCGATCTGCGCCAGCGGGGCCGCAAGTTTGCCCTGGTGGTGGTGGCCGAGGGCGTCCACGGCGAAGACGGCAAACCCAAGCACCTAATTGGCGAATCTTTGGCTACGGCGATCGCCGATCGCAGCCGCACCCTCTGTCAAACCGGCGACACCGCCTACTGCGATATGGATCGGGTCGAAACCCGCGCCATGGTGCTGGGCCACATTCAGCGCAGCGGCATCCCTACCGCCAGCGATCGCCTGCTGGCCTCCGCCTTTGGCCGCAAAGCCGTCGACCTGATCGCCGAAGGCCGCTTCAACCGCCTGGTGGTGTGGGAAGCGGGCCGCGTCCGCTCCAAAGACCTCAGCGATGTGATCGCCACCGTGCGCGAGTGCCACCTGCGCGGCATCTGCCCCAGCCCAGTCGAAACCGACAGCACCATGGTCAAAGTGGCCAGGTCGCTGGGCATCTACGTGGGTGACCCCGATACGCTGCCCGACCCCAAGGCCGTCATGCAGGAGCTACCGGCGATCGCCCAGTGACGCTAACGGGTTTAAATGTGCAAATTTAGATATGCAAACGTTTAGACCCGTCAATACACCAGGGTCGGATACTCTGTCACATCAAACTCAAAGCAGTGTCGTCCCTCGGGGTGCTGCCACCGTTGGGCATCGGGGTTTGACTCCTGGCCACTGAGGCGGTGGGTGCTGCTGTCGGTGTCGAAGGTGGCACAGAGGTTAAAGTCGCGATCGCCCAGCCGTTCATACTCGTAGGGCTGGTTGGTCAGCGGGTCATTGCGTAGCTCGATCGCATCCAGGGTGGCGGGCAGCTCAAAGCTGTCGTTATCAGCAACGTATTGATCGTGGAGTCGCTGGGCGATCGATGCCACATCCTGCAACCGCTGGCGATCGGCGGCAATTTCGCGCTGCCGCCCCGGCGTGCCAATCACCCAGAAGCCTGCTGCGATCGCTAGCCCCACCGCCACCGTCGCCACCGCTGCAAACGCCCGATCAAATGCTTGGCTCTCTGAGACACTCGCCATATTCTCCCTCCGGCCTCCATTCAAAGTGCAAAATGAACAATGCAAAATGAAAATCCAATTTTTAATTTTGCATTTTGAATTGCTCCAACTCACCCATCTACCGTCAGCCTCAGCACCTTAGGGGCAGGCTTGCGCCGAATCCAGTCGAAGTAGTACCACAGCACGCCGCCGTCGAGCACCAGCACCACCAGCACCTTGAGCAAAAAGCGCGGCGTCAGTTCGCCCCGCAAAAACGAGGTCAAAAAGGCAATCACCGCGCCAATGGCAATAATGGTGGCCACTAGCAAGGTGAGGTAGGTCAGCCACTTGCGCACTCCTGAGAAGTGCTTCTCTCGGTGGGTTGTCAGATCCCGGTTGATTTGACGCATCAGCCCCAGGTACACCGGATAGGCTACCAGCAGCCGCGCCAGGGCAAAGGCCACCTGCCAGGAGGGGTCGCCGTAGTAGTTGTTTAGAGCATCCGGGATCAGGTGGTTGATGAAGATAAACGCCATTTCCCCCAGCGCCTGAATCCAGATGCCCAGGGTGACAAAGGCCAACAGATAGAAAAACGCATCGCGCGCCAGCTCGCCCGAGCCGCCGCGCGGCGTGGGTAGGGGGCGACCTAGCAGGCCTTCGTAGACCTCAAAAAAGGCGCGCTCTACTTCGCGGGAGGGCCAGCCGTAGTCGCGCAGCAGTTTACTGATGAATTCGTCGGAGGTGCCGCGATCGCGCGCCAGCAAAATGAACTGCACCAGCTCGCTGCGACTGTCGGGGGTAGGGGGAAGATCTGTACTCATGGGCCTACGGTAATCCGCTGTAGATATTCTAATAAGAATGAGTGATCCACCTGTTTAAGTGTCCTTTAAAGCCGGAACTGGAGGGCGGCTCAGTGGCGAATCCATTTGGTGAGAATGCGCATGGGTTGGCCGGTAGTGGGGTCGAGCTGGGGTTTGCTCCAGGCGCGGGGTTCGGCGAAGCCGGTGCTGTGGAGATGGGCGATGACTAGCTCCATGTTGGTGGCAGTGCCGATGAGCATGACGCGCACGGGTTCGCGCGGATCGGTTGGCTCTGCGTTGGGTGGGTTGCCGGAGGGGGGCAGGTTATAGATTTCGCTGTTGGGGATGAAGTCTGACATGGCGATCGGTGAATAAGGGACGAAAGGGATCCAGACCTCCGAGTTTTTATAAAAACTCGGAGGTCTTTTGCCGCAAGAATCTCCACGAAAGGCACGAAACCCTCCGCGAGATGGGAAACTGAGCTAACGAATCAGCCTCAAAACTTATATGCCATCGTGACATGTCATCTTGTCTTAGTCAAGATGTTTTGTTGTCGTGGCGAAATGTCTCGACATGCCAGAAAGCAGCCAAAAAGAGCCTAAGCCAGAATCAGCCTTGAAGCAGCTCAGAGATCGCTTGGGTCTGACGCAAGAAGAATTAGCTCGCCGCTGTGGAATACCGCTGCGAACCTATGTGCGTTGGGAAACTGGGGAGGCTACGCCAAGGCCGACGATTCCGCAGGTGAAGGCGCTGTGTAGGGAGTTGGGTGTTGCGATCGAGGAGTTGCCTGACGAATTTGGGCCAGTGAACTAGCTAAAGTACCTATTATCATTGAATTAGCTCTCTAAGAAGTCTTCATCCTCATCTACTAAATCAGTAGATCCTAGATCGAAGGCAGATCCCCTAGTAATTCCCAAGGCAAAGCTATAAAAGAAGGGAATAGTCCAAACTGGCACTCCTTTCTTTGTGCGACTGTAAACAAATCCTACTCGCTCCAATCGAAGGAGAATGTCTTCCCAATTGTCACCTAAAATTGACTTGAGAGTATCATTATTATGATCTGCCTTTTGGCCTGAAAAAGCAGAGATTGACTGCCTTAAATCAGGATACTCTGCGAAAACACGGGTTTCCAAATTGTCTTTTGCAACTTTTCTGACGGACTTTTTCAAGGTGTCCTCTGTAAACAGGCGCTCTCCTGGTATTTCTAAGGACTCTCGCTCCATTTGTTCTATTTGATATTGTCTTGCTGTATCTACTACGGATAGGAGGTCTCTAGGTGTTGCTATGTCATTCCCATCCGTAATTCGATCTACGATCCATTTAAAGCCCTCGGCAGCACGACCTTTATCTATCTTTTCGGGAAATAGATAGTAGTATATATTCTTTCTACCATCAGATGTTTGTGCGTCAATATTCTTGCTTTTTAGATATTCTTCGATAGAATGATTGGCTAAAAATCGAAGTATAACAAGATGCCTCAAATCTTCCAGCTCCCATCTAATAGGCACAGTAGCCTTGCTCCGCACATGGGTGAGTGCTGGAAAGTGACCAATTGAAGTCACACGATTATAAACATCATCACGAAGAAATATCTTTATTCGAGCATTGGGGTAGTCGCACATGTCCCTGAAGGCAAGTAACAAGCCCTTAAGAACAATATTCTCCCTTTCCTCGTCACCTAAAACTATCTCATCAAGCCTATCAAGAATGAGCCAAACTCTCTTTTTCACTTGACTTAAGGCAGAATTTATCTGTCTCATTAAATCATTAAAGGGGATGGCGACCGCACTTCCACCTGCCTGAAGGCTTTCTTCGCTGAACTCAAATGATACGCCCTCTAACCACTTGATCTCTAGGTTTTTGAGTTTTCGCGCTTTAGATATTGCATAAGCAAAAGCAAGCTTTAGGCTTCTGTCAGACTCCGCAACAATTCCATACTTTCTCATTTCTTCTTCAAGAGAAATGACTTCCCACGTATTTTCAAGTATCGGTTTTGCTGCTCGCCAAAACTGGGCCAAAAAGTATAATCGCCATCCTACTCTAAGTTCCTCAGGATCTGGAAAGCTTTCTTGAGAAATTGCGGCCAGAATGTCCCTGAACTCTGGATCACCAGATGGATTTGTTATGGGATGGAGTCTAATGTCTTGAAGAATTTCATATTTTTCAGGACTATCTTGTATCTCTTTCCAAAGCGCAGATTTTCCTGCGCCCTTAGCGCCTAAAACAATATCTTTTCTGTCAAATAATAGCTCGTCTAGCACTGGATGCCTAACGAAGCATCGAGAAAGCAATGAATCTTGCTCAGCTACAATTGAACCTAGCTCTAGACCTCTTAATATTGAAGTTTTATTTACCATTTATATTATATTTGTGATTTTATTCAACGAAATTACTTGTCAATCATAATCTCTATTTTTTTGATTGTCATCTCAAAATTTGCGATACTATCCTAGCCATATCCTATGGGGGGTGCAACCCAGCCAGCAACAATAACCTTCGCATATTGACAATACCTGGACGATTAAGGCTCAAAGCATTGACCGTAGCCCTTCCCGCTGCCGTCAGCCCAACAACCTGCAAAAAATCGGCCCCCCAGGCAAAATGCTCATCCCAGGTCTGACGACGGAGATGAAACAGCGATACCTGAGTTTGGCTCACCGAGTCAAGCCCCGTTAGCTTGATATGCTTGTGCCCATTGCAGCCCCCGCAGGCCAACGCCAAGTTATCCAGAGATGTTTCTCCGCCCGCTGCGATCGGAATAATGTGCTCCATCACAAACGACTGAGCCGCATAATCCATCGCGCTTTTGCAGTATTCGCATCGACGATTAGCGCGTGCGATCACCTGATGCTGCTCGTCAACGGTAATGTATCGCCTAGGCATACACGGTTGGTGGTTGCAGACCCAACTGAATCATCAAGTCGGGCAAATTTACTCCCCGCAACTGGGCAAGTTCCACCAAAGCTTGAAGCCGATCCGCATCAGCCTGTTCAACAACGTCAATCAATTGCAGCAGTTCTTGGTGTTCCTCTGGAGCGATCGCCTCATCTTGGAGCTTTGCTTGCAGCTCGCTATAACGGTGTTGTATTTCCCCAGACAGCCCTTGATTGATCGCTTGCAATAGGTTTGCCTCTAGCTCTGGCAAACTCGCAGCCTTGCGCTGGGCCAGCATTAGACTAACCCGCTCAACAAAATTCCTCAACTCATCAGTATCGAGCTGGGCCACTCCGCTCAAGAGCTGATCAAGGTTAAGGTTAACCTCTGAGGTGACTCGTACCGTAGCCATAGGCAAAGGCGATTCAGGGACAAGATGCAGGAGCTTTTGCTTCTCAAGTGTAACTGTATCTATTTAACAGCGGCATATTACGGCCCCTGTACGGTTTCACAATTGAAGGCAGCATCCGGGCAAACCGTAAAATGGCTTTTCACAGCTATCCAACCATCCATTCCCTACATCCCCAAATTCGCCGCCAAAAACGCCCACTTGTCCGACACCTCTTCGATCACCTTCGCCGTCGGCTTGCCCGCCCCGTGGCCCGCCTTCGTCTCAATGCGAATGAGAACAGGAGCCTCGCCCCTGTGGGCCGCTTGCAGCGCCGCTGCAAACTTAAAGCTGTGGGCGGGCACCACGCGATCGTCGTGGTCGGCAGTAGAAATCAGCGTCGCCGGGTAAGCCGTCCCCGGCTCCAGATTGTGCAGCGGCGAATAGGCGTAGAGCGCTTTAAACTCCTCCTCATTCTGGGGCGAGCCGTAGTCCGACTCCCAGGCCCAGCCAATGGTGAACTGGTTAAACCGCAGCATATCCATCACCCCCACGGCAGGCAGCGCCGCTGCGAAGAGATCCGGGCGCTGGGTCATGCAGGCCCCAACGAGTAGACCACCGTTGCTGCCCCCGGCGATCGCCAGCTTTTCCGCCGAGGTATAGCCCTCCGCGATTAGCCATTCCGCCGCCGCAATAAAGTCGTCAAACACGTTCTGCTTATTCAGCTTTGTGCCTGCTAAGTGCCACTCTTCGCCGTACTCGCCGCCGCCGCGCAGATTCGGCATGGCATAGACGCCGCCCATCTCCATCCACACCAGGTTGCTGACCGAAAACGACGGCGTCAGCGAAATGCTAAACCCCCCGTAGCCGTAGAGCAGGGTTGGGTTCTGCCCATTCAGCTCAATCCCTTTTTTGTGGGTGATGAACATCGGCACCCGCGTACCGTCTTTGCTGGTGTAAAACACCTGGGTGGTGGTGTAGGCAGTGGGGTCAAAATCGACCTGGGGCTGGCGGTAGAGGGTGCTCTCCCCCGTAACCATGTCGTAGTGGTAGATCGTGGGCGGCACTGTAAAGCTGGTAAAGCTGTAGAAGGTTTCGGTATCTTCCCGCTTGCCGTCAAAGCCACCAGCGGAGCCAATCCCCGGCAGATCTACCTCCCGCACCAGTTCCCCAGTCAGTGAGAAAATGCGAATCGTGGTGTAGGCATCCTTTAAGTAATCGGCCACGAACTGATTATTCAGCAGGCCCACCCCCTCCAGGGTGTCGTCGTTTTCGGGAATAATCTCTTGCCAATGCGATCGCTCCGGCTGGGCAATATCGATCGCAATCAGCCGCCCTTTAGGAGCCTCCAAATCGGTCGTGAACCAGAACAGCGACCCCTCGTTATCCACAAAGCTGTAGCTAGCCTCAAATTCAGAGATCAGCTCCACTACAGGGTTGTAGGGGTTGCTCAGGTCTTTGTAAAACACCAAATTGTTGGGGTCAGTCCCCTTCCACACCGAGATGATCAGATAGCGACCGTCTTCGGTGACGCCGCCGCCAAAGCCCCACTCTTTCTGGTCGGGGCGATCGTACACCAACACATCCTCAGTTTGGGGCGTACCCAGACGATGGTAATAGAGCTTTTGGTAATAGTTGACGGCCTCCAGCTTGCTCGCCTCATCCGGCTCGTCGTAGCGGCTGTAGAAAAAGCCCTGATGGTCGTGGCTCCACGATGCGCCGGAGAACTTCACCCACTTCAGCAAGTCGTCGGTGTCTTCGCCAGTTTCAATGTCGCGCACGCGCCACTCAACCCAGTCTGACCCCGCACTCGACAGACCGTAGGCCATGTACGCCCCGTTCTCACTCACCTCCATGCCGCTGAGCGACACCGTACCATCCTCCGACAGGGTGTTGGGGTCGAGCAGCATGCGGGGCTCAGCCTCCAGGGTGGCCAGGGTGTAGAGCACGCTCTGGTTTTGCAGCCCGTCGTTTTTGAAGTAAAAATATCGCCCGCCCCGCTTAAAGGGGGTACTGTAGCGCTCGTAGTTCCAGATCTGGGTGAGGCGATCGTTAATAGCCTGCCGTCCCGACAACCCCTCTAGGTAAGCCGAGGTCACGCGGTTCTGGGCCTCAATCCACTCCTGAC
>QBLT01000197.1:8519-9328 GCA_003249105.1 Leptolyngbya sp.
GAGCCAGGGGTAGGGGTGGGGCACCGCCACGCCGTGATAGGTATCGACCTGGTCTTGCTGGGGGCTGGGGGGGTAGGTGAGGGAGTTGGCAATCATAGGAGCTTGAGATAGACCAAGGGCTAGTAGTAACCCTAACAAGAAGCGTAGAGAATCGCGCACGAAATCATGCCCTTCATTAATTCAGGAATCCATTCCCTAGTTTTGGCGATCAACCCAATTTTCTAAAACAATATTGGGATAGCTACGAAAATCTTCAAGGTTGTTGGTCACCAGGGTGAGGTCGAGATTAATTGCATGGCTGGCAATCAGGTTGTCTAGGGCATCGCTGCGGCGATCGCGGCTAGCAGCGCGCACCTCTGCATAAGCCGCCGCAGATGCACTGTCAAAGGCTGCCACCGGAATTAACTCAACTAGAGCATCGAGTGCCTGTCGATTCTGCGATCGCGTCGCTTCTCTGCTGACGTAAACCCCATATTCCAGCTCAGCCAGGGTAATCGATGAAACCACCGCGTCGCCCCGACGGCAGTCTACAAACCGTTTCGCCCCAGAAGGCGGCTGGTGCTTCATTAAGGCGACTGGCACGCACTGAGCCCACGGCAGCGCTACACTAGCCACCGGGCGATTTTAGGAAACCGAGCTATGGGAGACAACAGCACCGACGACACAGCGGCCAGGGTGCAGACGCTGCGATCGCAGCTGCAAGCCGCCAGCTACGCCTACTACGTGCTCGACGCCCCTGACCTGCCCGACGAGGTCTACGATCGCCTCTACCGCGAGCTGCAAGACCTCGAAGTCGCCCACCCCGAGCT
>QBLT01000198.1 GCA_003249105.1 Leptolyngbya sp.
CTACAAACTTTTGCCCCATTCGCAATAGACCAGCTTTGTTGCGGTGACTAATTACGAGAAACATTGCAGGCCAGCTAGAAGATCAGTTTCAAGATCCAAACAAATTTCCGTCTCCGATCAGCATCCAAATCGCTAGTCCGCAAACAACCAAAAGATAATTACTGGGAAAATATGGCCAAAAAAAGACCTTGCTTTCGCAAAAGCAAGGCTTAACTACACCACAAAAGCCTAGAAACGCGGCTTACCGCTTCACAATGATCCAGACGGCATGAATAATGCCCGGAATGTAACCTAACAGAGTAAGCAAAATATTGATCCAAAACTGAGTGCCGATTCCCTCTTGAAGAAAAACTCCAAGGGGTGGCAGGAAAATAGCCGCTATAATTCTCAAAAGATCCATAAAGTGCTCTTAGCCTAATCTTTTCTACATCCAATTAAAGAGTGCGGCCGTGAGTATGACATCTATCTTTGGGTGGCTTGGTCATCTATAAAAAGACATAGCTAAGCCAATATAGTTCTTGGGGAAGATGGCCAGATAACCCCAGCGATTGTAGATTTTATATAACAATGTGGACTTTAGATCTGATGCTATGTTTCACATTTGCTGTAAGCCGAGGTGTTTGTCCTAAGCAAACCAGGTTTTGGTAGAAAAGCACTCTCGCCAAATCTTATCTTCCCGCTCCATATCTATGCTTGTTTGTATAGTGCAACCCAAAAATATGTGAAATCTTATCTCAATTCAATATGTTTGTTTCCCAAAATGCTTCTGCACCCAAACAGCAGGGCCAAGAAATCATGGTATCAGACAATTTCTAAATACCCCTTACTGCATCTGTCAAAAAAAAGGAAATCTTAGGTGATTTTCAGCCAGCGGTTAAGCCTAGTGCTTTTAGGAATTGCCTTTATGTCTTTTGGCAAATTCGTAACGTACTGCTGCTGGCGCTAACAGCGATCACCTTTGCCGTAGTGCTCAACCGCGCAGTTAGACGCTTAAAAAAAAGAATTCCCGATCGCAGAGTAGCCGTGCTCGTTTTGACTAGCGCTGTTTTACTCATCATCGGACTTTTCGCAATTATTATCGTCCCGCCCTTTGTGGCTCAACTCCAAGATTTGATCGGTCTTGTCGGCCAGGTTGTGAATCGATCGCGATCCTGGATTATGGCCCTAGGCGACATTGTGCCAGGTTTTGCCATTGAAGATATTCACAGCCTTGAAGTCATCTTGGGTCAGCTACAATCTCTAAATTTGGAGATCATATTTGGGCGTTTTTTAGTATGGTTTTCCAATACTTTAACCGTTGTGTTTAACCTGCTTTTGGTATCGGTTATCATCGTTATGGTCCTGCTGAACCCGATGGCCTATCGTCGGCTCTTTTTAAAGGTCTTTCCGTCATCTAGGAAGCAGCAGATCAGTCGCGTGCTAGACGGCTGTGAGGAGGCGATCGCAGGCTGGTTTATCGGCATTCTCTTCAACATGACGATTATCGCTGTGTTGAGTATGCTGGGCCTCTGGATTTTGGGCATCCCCCTGGCCTTTGCCAACGGCTTGCTGGCAGGGCTGCTGGCATTTATCCCTAACCTTGGCCCTTTTATCAGCGTGATTCCACCCGCTGCGATCGCGCTGCTCGAAGCTCCCTGGAAAGCGCTCGCAGTAGTCGTGCTCTACATTGTAATTCAACAGATCGAGAGCAATATTTTAACTCCGCTGGTCATGAAAAAGCAGGTTTCTCTGCTGCCGGCCATCACGCTACTCTCTCAGGTTGTCTTTGCCGCATTCTTTGGCTTTTTAGGATTGCTATTAGCCCTGCCTCTGACTTTGATTATTCAACAATGGCTTGACGAATTTTGGGTGAGAGGCTTTTTAGACCAGCATTAGTTCAACGGCTTGGGCCAATTGCCATGCTAAAACGGTTGCTTCAGCTAAAGCATTTTGATCGGCCGATGGCTGACTTGTAGGCATTGGTGGTGAGGGCCACCTTGCCTGCCCCAACGCCCCTAGCCCATGAGCTCGAAGTAGCTGTCGAGAAACCCAAGGGCGTGGTTGCGCAGGTCATAATACTCCCGTGACTCGCGCAGGGCGGTGCGATCGCGCGGGTGGTCAAAGGGCACCTCTAAAATTTCGCCAATGTGGGCATTGGGGCCGTTGGTCATCATCACAATGCGATCGGCCATATAGATCGCCTCATCCACATCGTGGGTAATCATCATCACCGCCTGGGGGTTGCGCTCCCAAATGTCGAGCACCTGGCGCTGTAGGTGGCCGCGAGTGAGGGCGTCGAGGGCACCAAAGGGTTCATCCATCAGCAGCATTTTGGGCCGAATCGCCAGGGCGCGGGCAATGCCGACCCGCTGCTTCATGCCGCCCGACAGCTCGTCAGGATATTTCTCAGCGGCGGCGGTGAGGTTGACCATGGCCAGGTGTTCTTCGACTAGGTCGGCGCGATCGCGGGGCGAAAGATGGTCACACACCTCATTTACCGCCAGCCGCACGTTTTCGCGCACCGTCAACCAGGGCAGCAGCGAATACTGCTGAAACACCATCATGCGATCGGCCCCCGGTTTTTTGATTGGGTTCCCTTCGAGGAACACCCCGCCAGAGGTGGCCTGCTCTAGGCCGCTGACAATTTTGAGCAGTGTCGATTTGCCGCAGCCCGAGTGGCCAATAATGGCGATAAACTCATTGGCCCCGACGGTGAGGTTGATGTTGTCGAGCACGACCGTAGGGTTGCCCCCAGCGCTAGGGTAGGCTTTCACTAGGTCTTGAACCACCAAAAAATCCGTTTCAAACTCAGCCTGCCGTTGGTCAGAGGGGTGTGAATATTGACTTGACTTAACCATGGTTTTCTCCTGGATAGTGCATCGAGAGCTAGGAATACTGTTTGCCAGTGAACGGATTTCACCGAAGGTTGAAAGTTGGAAAATTAGTTGGTTAAATGCTTTGCCTGACCAGCCTTTTAACCTGCCAACCCTCATCCCATAAAGATCCGCTGGGGACGTTTAGCGCGAATTTCAAACCCGTTCAAATAGCCCACTGGATCGCTGGGGTCGTAGGCGATACCGTCGATAAACAGTTCTCCAGGCTCAACTTTGTAGTCCTCCGCTGGGCAATCAATGCCCATTTCTCCGGCGATCTCTCGATAGAGATCGGTGCGCCAAGCCTGGTGGGCTTTGGCCTCGGCATCGGCTGGAAACTCTTCGATCTGTCCCCAGCGAGTGGCCTGGGTCATTAGCCAGATCGACTGAGATGACCACATAAAGGTGGAATGATCGCCAGGGGGATGGGGCAGATCCTCAGGTAGATCAAAAAAGATGGTGCTATCGGGCATTTGCACAGTGCGGCTTTTGCCGTCGAAACCGCCGTAGTTGTAGTTGCCTACCAGAGCCGGTTCCGTAAATTTGGGTTTTGCCCCGGTAAATGATCGATCCGAGATGATTTCTGCTACTTCGGTGCGATTGGCCGGGTCGTCGCAGTAGCGGCAGGCCTCGATCATCGCCTTGACAAGGGAGCGATAGGTCTTGGGATTCTCATTGATAAAGTCTTCCATCACCGCCAGCACCCGATCGGGGTGGCCGCGCCACACCTCTTTGCCGTGGGCAAAGGTAAAGCCGACATCCTCGTTGCCGGAGATGGCGCGGGTATTCCACGGCTCGGCCACCATGTAAGCCTGCATCGCCCCAATTCTGATGTTGGACACCATTTGCGGCGGCGGACTGACAATAATGCGGAAGGTTTCGATTGGGTCAACCCCTGCCGCCGCTGAGAGGTAGCGAATGAAGTATTCGTAGATGGCTGAGCTGAGCACCGTAGCCCAGACCTTTTGAGCTGAGGGGAGCCCGTCGAAATACCCTCGAAAGTCGCGGCCAAAGGCCTCCAGGTCACCCTCGTATTCTCGCCAGGGGCGCAGACCAGAGTCCCACATGGCGCGGTTCATGGTCATGGCGTTGCCGTGGCGGTGAATGGTCAGGGCCGCACACATGGGAGCCTGGGGGGCACCCTCGGCCCCAACGCGGGCATTGGTGACCGCCCCAGAAACCACCGGGGATGCGTCGAGCCGCCCAAAGATGACGCCGTCGCGGGAGGTGCCCCAGCTGGCCTCGCGGTTGAGGGTGACTGTCAGCCCGTACTTGTGAAAGAAGCCCTTAGCCTGGGCGATCGCAAAGGGAGCGCAGTCGTTGACGGGCACATAGCCGACTTTAATATGCGATCGCTCTAGGCTGGCCGGGTCAACCACCTGCTCAATGTTGGCGGCCTGAGCCGCCCCGCTGGCGGGCGGCCCGCTTGGCCGCAGCGCCTGACCACAGGCCGAAGCGGCTAGCCCCGCCGTAAACCCAACCGCCCCCTGGAGGAGCGATCGTCGGTTGATCGTCGTCATGGCTCTAATCCTTTTGTCGGTGAGGTGTCAGGAAGGAATTGGACTAACCAGCAGCGTTTGGCTACCTACTCAACCTGCTTTTAGAGAACTTGCTCAGCAGTGAATTGAGCGATTTTGCCGAACCGCTTGAGGGCTACATCGCTTTAGCGGGGCGGTGGGTTGCCCATCGCTCAATTAGGGTGATGGCGTAGTCTAAAACCAGGCCGGTAAGGCCGATGACCACCACCGCCAGAAATACCGAGCTGAGGCTAAGTCGGTTCCATTCATCCCAGATAAAGAAGCCAATGCCAATGCCGCCCGTGAGCATTTCGACTGCCACAATCACCAGCCAGGCAATGCCCAAACTCAGCCGCAAACCCGTGAAAATGTAGGGCAGACTGGCTGGCCAAATAATTTTGGTCATCTGCCGCCAGCGAGGCATTTCTAACACCTGTGCCACATCTAAATAGTCTTTAGGAACGCTGGCTACTCCCAGGGCGGTATTGATCACCGTTGGCCACAGCGAAGTGATAAAAATCACGAAAATAGCTGAGGGATTGGCCAGGTTAAAAATTGATAGGGCAATGGGCAACCAGGCTACCGGAGACACCGGGCGAAACAGCTGCACAATGGGGTTGATGGCCATCATGGCGCGGGGTGAGAGACCAATCCAAAAGCCGATAGGAATAGCGACCAAACTGCCCAATAAAAACCCCAGCAGCACCCGCCGTAGACTGGCCAAAAGTAGCCAGCCAATGCCCAGATTGCCCGGCCCGCGCCGAAAAAACGGGTTAAAAATATAGTCGAGATTGGCTACCAAGGCCTCCCATGGCGTGGGCATCAGCGTGGTAAAAAAGCTGGCGATTACCCACCAGAGCAGCAGAACAGCGGCAAAAGCGATCGCGGGTAAGACAATCCGTTCCAGCGGCAGGCGAAATGATGGCTTGACGGAGCTGGACTGCCTTGCACGGGCAGCCGCACGGGTGCGCAACTTAGGCTGCATGAGACCCTCCTAGAGGCTAATCATGGACAGCGAACAAGCCGTGTTAACACGACTTAGGACACTGAAACAGCCAGGCACTACAAAAATGCTGACGATTCAATCTCCCCTCAATGCCGACGAGGTTAGCTGACGGGCTAGGACTGAGAGATGTCCTCTTCCGATTACCCTCATTTGGGTATAAGAACTCGGAAATACGCCCCTTTACTGGTTCCCCCGCTCTGGCAGCCCAGGCGCTTGAGGTAAAAACCTAAAGGCACAGAGCTAGCAGACTAGGCTGACTTGTTCGATTTAATGAATTTAAGCGCAAAAAACTGTGCCTGTCAACTGGAAACTTAGGCGGCGATCGCTATATCTATCCCAGGGAGAGATTTGGTTTCTTTCAACAGCCTGGTTTCTCTATATTCTTGAAACTGTTAGATCGGCTAATGCTTGTTTTTTGTGGACTTAGGGAGGCGCTACCGTTGAGTTTTTTGCTGTGAATAATTACCTATTGATCAAAGAGTTAATTATTTAGTAAATGCTGGAAACTAGCAGGCGATAGCAACCTAAAGCCCACCAGTTTTTGAGCAAGATTAGGCTATTCTAGCTACCGGACAAATCCTTAGCAGTCGCGCTGGTATTCTCTGCCCTATGGCTCAGTCAAGCCTTACTTCCAAAGCTATCGTGCTGCTCTCGGGTGGCCTCGACTCGGCCACCGCCGCCGCCCAGGCGATCGCCGATGGCTATGACCTCATCGCCCTTTCCTTTGACTATGGCCAGCGGCACCAGCGGGAGCTAGAGGCGGCTAGGGCAGTGGCGAAGCATTTGGCGATCGCCGACCACCACTTTATTGATGTCAACCTGGCCCAGTGGGGTGCGTCATCCCTCACTGACCTAGCCCAGCCGCTCCCCCAGGACGGTCTGGAGGCGGGCATTCCTTCCACCTACGTGCCGGGGCGCAACACGGTGTTTATTGCCCTGGCTTTGGCCCTGGCCGAGGCCAAGGGGGCCAAGGCGATTTACCTCGGCATCAACGCGGTGGATTATTCGGGCTACCCCGACTGTCGGCCTGAGTATTTGGCAGCGTTTCAGCAGCTGGCTCAGCTCTCGTCTAAGGCGGGGCTAGAGGGCCACGCCCCCGCGCTGGTTGCGCCTTTGGTGATGGATTCTAAGGTGGATATTGTGCGCCGGGCCGTGGCACTGGGGGTGCCCATCGAGCAAACCTGGTCGTGCTACCAGGGTGGGGTAGAGCCCTGCGGGCGGTGTGATTCTTGCCGAATTCGCGATCGCGCCCTCATTGAAGCAGGCTATCCCGATCTCGCGACGGTCACCGGCCAGGGACAGGCCCAGCCGAGCTAGCCGTGCCAAAGCAATTATCTCAGCCTCTGGCTCACGCTTACTGCTAACCTCCTGTCTTGGTTTCCTAGCGGGGACTCTAGGGGAATGTGGCACAGTGTAATAAGCTGCATGACAGTCCCTGCTTGCAAACTTGGGGCAACGCCCTGTTCATCCCCTCTGCACTTCCCCCTATGCCCTGGCCTCGAATCATTAGCGGAATAGTTGCCATCGTGGTCGCCCTGGCCATGATTTTGCTGGGGGGCTGGTACTTTACCCTGGGCTTTGGGGTGCTGATATTTTTAGGGCAGCTCGAAATTTTTGCCCTAGTCAAAGCCAAGGGCATCTTGCCAGCGGCCAAAACCACCCTGGTGGTGAGCCAGCTGCTGCTGATTACCGCCCACCTGTCACCGCCTTTGGCCGATGCCCTACTGCCCTTGAGCGGCACGTTCATCTGCTTTTATCTGCTGTTTCAGCCCCAGGTGGCGACCATTGCCGACGTAGCGGCCTCTATTCTGGGCCTGTTCTACGGTGGCTACCTGCCCAGCTTTTGGGTGCGTTTGCGCGACCTGGGCGACACCGCTACCACCCTACCCCTGGGCGGTTTCTGGCCCGCCTCCTGGCCCCCGGCCCTCGACGCTCTACCCTACGGCCTCGTCGTCACCCTGCTGGCCTTTGCCTGCATTTGGGCCTCAGACATTGGGGCCTACACCGCCGGAAAAATGATTGGCCGCACGCCGTTGTCTAACATCAGCCCCAAGAAAACTGTAGAGGGGGCCGCCTTTGGCATGCTGGGCAGCATGGTGGTGGCGCTGATCGGTAGCTACTGGCTGCAATGGCCCCTCTGGCCTGCCACCGGCGCTGCCCTGGGCCTGATGGTGGGCACCTCCAGCCTGCTGGGCGACCTCACCGAATCGCTCATGAAAAGAGATGCCGGGGTCAAAGACTCTGGAGCCCTAATCCCCGGCCACGGCGGCATTCTAGACCGCACCGACAGCTATGTGTTTACGGGGGCGCTGGTGTACTTTTTTGTCACCCTGCTGCTGCCCCTGCTGCCAGCGAGTTAGCGGCCCCGCTGCTCCCAAAAGTTCAGCTCTTGACGAATGCGATCGCGCTCTTCAACACTGGCGAACCGCAGCTGATGGCGCAGTTCCCCAATTACCTGACGACGCTGGCTAGCCGGTTGCTTATCCATAATTGCCCTTCAAAAACTGTAGCTATAACTACAGTTTAGAGAATAGGATTCCGGATTCTACCACCCATTACAAATCTTTGAAGGGTCAGCTAAAGCCAACATTTGTGTTGGTTAAGCGAAGTCTGGGTTAGGACAGCCCAAAGTACAAGAGGCAAGCCTAACGGGCCTTTTTCATTCTTCGCTCTTCTAGCTTCGGTTTTTTGCTGCATCTGCTAATGCACTTTGGTCGTTCCCAAAGTCTTAGGATCGCTCAGCTGCGTCGTAATCAGCGCCGCCGCTAGCACCAACAGGCTCGACACCCACAGACAGCCCACCAGGCCAAACCATTGATAGAAGAGTCCTGATGCGATCGTGCCCAGCAACCGCCCGCCCGAGTTCGCCATGTAGTAAAAGCCCACATTGAGGCTTACGTCCTGATCTTCGGTGTAGGCCAGCACTAGGTATGAGTGCACCGCTGAGTTAAAGGCAAACACCACGCCAAACACCACCAGCCCGCCGGTCACGGCAACGTCACCCCGCACCCCAGCCATCAGGGCGATCGCAATCAGCGCCGGAATCACCGTCAAAATTGAGGTCCAAAACAGAATCGTCTTAGCCTTGGGCACCACCTTGCCGGTGCTGTCTTTGCGCAACAGCTGCGGGGCCAAAAACTGCACCATGCCGTAACCAATCACCCAGAGGGCCATATAGGTGCCCACCTGCATAAACCGCCAGCCCAGCACCTCATACAAAAACACCGGCAGCGCTACCACAAACCACACATCCCGCGAGCCAAACAAAAAGAACCGCGCCGCCGACAGCACATTGATCTCTCTGCTCTTAGAGAACAATTGCTTGAAAGGCACCTTTTTGCCAATTTTGCCCATATCAGCGGGCAGCAACGCTCCCGACAGCAAAATTATCCCCAGTACCGCCGCCTGCATCAGCAGCGCCGGACGAAAGCCCACCCATTCCAGCAGCGCCGCCCCCACAAAGAAGCCCAACCCTTTCAGCGCATTCTTTGACCCCGTCAGCACTGCCACCCACTTAAATAGGCGCGACGCCGCTTCCTTTGGCACCACCAGTCGAATGGCGCTCTTAGAACTCATCTTGGTCAGGTCTTTAGCAATGCCCGAAAACGCCTGGGCCACCATCACAAAGCCCACCTGCACCGGCACAACCCAGTCTGGGTTCAAAAAGCTCAGCATCACCAGGGCAAAAATTTGCAGGGCAATGCCGCCGTAGAGGGTCTGCCGAATGCCCACCTGGGAGCCAATCCAGCCGCCGAGGAAGTTGGTTACCACGCCAAACACTTCGTAAAAGAGAAACAGCGTGGCAATTTCAAGCGGAGTGTAGCCCAGCACATGAAAGTGCAGCAGCACCATCATTCGCAGCGCCCCATCGGTGATGGTGAAGCCCCAGTAGGCGGCTGTGATGATCGCGTAGTTGCGCAGGCTCTCGGG
>QBLT01000199.1 GCA_003249105.1 Leptolyngbya sp.
CCGCCTCTTCCGCGCCAACGAGCCCTTAGGTTCCGCCCGCCCCTGCACCCTAGTCTCCCAACCGCCGCTGCTAGAAGCCCTAGTGCAGGCCGCCCAGCGCCAACCTAATTTTGAGTGGATCCCCGGAACAGCAGTCAAAGATCTGCTCTGGCAGAGCGATCGCGCAGCATCCCAAACCGACAATCGCGTCACAGGCGTTCACCTCGCCGACGATCGCACCATCACCGCTGACCTAGTGATTGGGGCCGACGGTCGCGCCTCTGCAATTCGCCAAAAAGCTGGACTAACGTTAGAAACTGAACCCAAAAGTATCGACGTGCTCTGGTTTAAGCTCCCAGCACCACCAGGCTATGCCGCCGACAACCGCTTCTGCACCGTGGTGAAACAGGGACGAGTCTTCAGCCTTTTCCACGGAGCCGAGGAGGGCAAAATGCACCTCGCCTGGGCTATTTCTCCCGACGAACCCACCGAGCAGAAAGACTGGGCCACTACCTTCGCCGCCCTGGTACCACCAGAGTTGGTGGAACACTTTCACTCCGCAAAAGACAGCATCTCATCCCCCATGCGGCTCTCAGTGCTGATCGGTCGCTGCCCCCGCTGGCACCGCCCCGGCCTACTGCTGCTGGGCGATGCTGCCCACCCCATGTCGCCCGTGCGCGCCCAGGGCATCAATATGGCGCTTAGGGATGCGATCGCCGCCGCCAACCACCTGATCCCAGTCTTCAAAACCGCCAACCCATCGACCCCAGACCCCACCGCTCTCGATCGCGCCTTAGCCTACATCCAGGCCGAACGCGAACCTGAGATCATCCAGGCCCAAACGCTCCAGGCCCACGAAGCCAGTCGGGGCGAACTGCTGCGCCGCTTTGGCCTGTTACGCCAGGGACTCAGCACCTTCTCCCCCATCCTCGGCCCCGTGGTCAAACAGATTTGGACCCAACAGCAGCGGCCTCTACGTGAGGGACTGACGACCGTACGGCTGAACGCTGACTAAGAACCACCGCTCCCACCTAAAAGCTGAATTAAATAGATCACCGCAAAGATAGCAAAAAAGACCCCGGCCAGCACCGTTGACCAAAAGGTAAACGCAGAGGGCCGCAAGGCTTGAGGCAGCATGCGGTGATTAATATAGAGCGTCAGCCCCGTCACAATTGGAATGTGAGCCGCCTCGATCGCCCCCGCCGTTTGCAGCAGCCCCACCGGTTCGCCAAAGAACAGATAGACCGCAGCGGGCAGAGCCGCCAGCAGCGTCACAATGTAAAACTTACGCAGAAAATTTTCGTTCACCCACCGACCGGCCCCGCCAAAGCCCTGCACCAAAATTTGAGTGCCATCCGCAAACATGCGGCCAAAGCCATCCTGCACCGACAGGGTGGTGCTGCAAAAAGTGACAAAGACAATAGCCACCATAAACCAAAAGCCAAATGGCCCCCAGAGATCGCCCAGCAGCCTGCCCAGAGTTTCTGCCACCTGATTTTCTTCCGGCACTACTCCCTCGGGATGGAGCAGCTCAGCCCCCAAGATCAAAAAGGAAAGCGCCGCCAACAACGCCCCTACCACCGCCAGCGTGTTAGAAAACGTCATCAGCTTGAGCCAGCCCCGCAGCTTTTGCCGCTGCTCCTCACCAATTTGGCTAAAGTCGACAGGGGTTTCGCGCCGGGCCGTGGCTGCCCCGTAGCCCCTCGCCCCCACCCAGTAGGAGTACCACATCAGCCCGGCGGCCCCGGCCAGCATAAACCCCAACCAGGGCAAAATCTCCTGGTACTTCACATCTTGAGGAATTTGGGGCACCAACCCGCCCCCCAACTGGCCCAAATTGGGAAAGACAAACACAGCGGCAGCGACAACGGCCAAAGTCCGGCCAATGCCAATGTAAGACGACACCTTCTCCACGCCGTCGTACTGCCCCAGAAAAACGATCGCAGCGGTGACCGCAATAATGATTAGCGTCCAGAGTTGAGCGGTACCACCCGTCATTAACAGCAGAGCCGTCGCCGCCGCCCCAGCCATACCAGCCACGGTTGAAATAGCCACCACGAATTGAGGCACCAAAATTAGCCAGATCGCCCAATTTTTGGGGCCGGGCAGCCGTTTGAAGCCTTCCAAAATCGTAATGCCGGTGCAGACCGTAAAGCGGCCCACTTCGCGGTTGATAAACCATTTGAGCACCACCGCAGCGACCAGCGCCCACAGCAGCGCGTAGCCATAGAGAGCGGCAACCCGTGGGGTAAACAGTAGCTCCCCCGATCCGGCGGCTGACAGCATCCAAATAAAGCTAGGGCCAAGCCATTTGAGCCATTCTTTACCCTCCGGCGGACTCGGAATCTGCTGAGACTGGCTATCGGTATTGAGGTTGTCGGTGGATGTTGTTTGAGAACTGCTCATCTAGGTTCGTGGTTAAGGGACGAAGGGAGGCAGGGCAAGCAAGGCGGCGTCTTCGCGCAGTATGTCGGAAAATGGAGCTAAGCGATTTTTGCAGGAACCGCAGCCCGTCATCATTCCTCTGCAAAGCCATGGGCGAGATCCACAAGCACTGTGCATCCCGCCCATAGTCGCGGTTTCACGCTATTCAGGAATAGCCGAAGGGTAAATTTGGGTCGCAATCAAAACCGGCCTTTCGCTGTAGTCTGCCTCCAACTGCTGCTGCACCCCAGCATCCCAGGTCAGATCGTAGTCGCGCTCCAGTTCACTGACAACAAAGGGGCGCAGCACACCGGTGACGGCCACCTGCTCGTCATCAGTAATAGTGGGCGGTGGGGCCGCCTGAGACGAAGAGCCAGCCTTGGGCTGAGCATAGATCACCAGCAGGCCGTTTGCCCCTAACAGTCGATCCTCCTCTAGAGTGAAGGTGTCTTCACTCTGAATGTCTTGCACTTCACCAGTTACGGCTAAGGTTTCGCCATAGTACTGCTCAGGGTTTTCAGAGATTTCACCCGGCTCTGGAGCCAGCGCAATCGATTGAGCAATAATGACCGGCTGATCCTCGTACTCTTCGTAGAGGCCGGGGTCAAGGGTTAGATCAAACTCCTGATCGACCTCTGAAATCAAGAAATTGCGAACTTCTCCGGTCACCTGTACCTCAACATCGTCCTCCGGCAGGAGTAGGGGTTCACCCGAAGCATTGATGACCAGAATGGGTTCGCTACCAAAAAATTGCTCATCGTTGACCGTGAAGGAGTTATCGCCTACTTTCTCGACCGGCACACTTCTGATGGTGACAATTTGGCCAATATAGCCTTCAGTATTCTCAGCAATTTCCTCGGTTTGTACATTCGTCGAACCGTCAGAGGTCTCCCGCTGAGGCACATTTTCGGCACAGGCACCCACTAGTCCGGCAATCAGACCAAGGGCAAGCGTGCCTCGGAAAATTTTTTGCTTAGTTGACCGAGCCATTATCTTATACTCCAAACTCAATAGGACTGTTGCTAAAAAGCCGCTTTACACAATGCTTTATTAGTGATCCCAACCTTGCTAGCAACCCTAAAGACAAGTTGTTTTGATGAACTGAATACCTGTCAACCGATTACTTTTTTACTGTTAGTTTCACTAATCACCCTTTTGTTTAACATCGTTATAGGTGTTTGTAGGGTTATAGGTCATCTGCCGAAATGGTAGTGACAACGTCTGTCCATAGATAGAAAAAATAAACAGCCCGAATGAGCATTTTTATTATTAATTTCTGTAAATTGCTTGGGTTTCTTTAAAAAGGAAAATTTAGCGAAAAGAGCGAATAGTTTTGCGGGTTGCCGAAGCTGCTGCAAGGCCACCATGGCTCAGTGGCACTGCTTTGCTAACGCTGCCGAGGCTTGTTGGTGATTGAGGTTTTTGCTGCTGAGCCAGATGACTCCAAAGTGCTGTTGCGAGATGTAGCGCCGTTTGAATGGGCGGGTAAGTGGGGCAGTGGCAGCGATCGCCCTCAGCACCCACAGCGATATGCTCAAGCACAACCAGCCCACCGGTAATGCCCACCGCCAGGCTAAAGAGGATCAGGTTACTCCCGTTGCTCAAGCCCAACGCCAAGCTCAGCGAAGTCGTCCCGCAGGCGGGTGCACCACACCAGCGCAAGCAGATTCCAGGCTGGGAATGGCCCAGACTATGCAGCGATCGCCTAGTCGAGCCCTAGCTCGCGCTTGAGCAGGTTGATCGACTTTTCGCCGATGTAGTTGTCGCAGACCACCAGTTTGGGCGGGCGAATCAGGTCTTCGCGGGCTTCGGCGATCGCCTCTTTGACCGTCGGCAAACTCGCCTCATCAAACACCACAATGGTCTGGGCGCTGTGGATCACGGCGTTGAGCTTGTAGGGGTCATCGGTCTGGGCCGACATCAGCAAAATTTCGTCGCCCCTCAGGCTGTAGCTAATCACCTCCGCCGCCCGCAAAATGCCGGTGCTGACGCTGACCATGCCCAGGCAGGTGCCCTTGGGCAGATCCTTCAGCAGGCCCAGCTCTTTTTTGTAGTCGTAGATATCGACGGGGATGACGCGCACCGACTTGGGCGCTGCGATCGCCTCCGCTTCGCTAATGAAGTAGCGGCTAGTGACCACCGTGCCCGAGCGGGTCTGGGCCAAAATCGTGTCGAGTTCTTCCAGCGGCACCAGCTGTACCGGAATGTGCAGGGCGCTCTCTAGCTCGCGCACCATCAGCTGCCCGGCCCCAATGTCTTGGCCGGGGGCCGTCACCAGCACCCGAGCGCTACAGCGCAGCCGCCAGTCAATTTCGGCCAAAAACAGTTCTCGCGCCTGGTTGAGTGAGCAGCCCTGGCGCAGCAGCTCGTCGAGCCCGGTCTCGACCACATCGCGGGCCTGGGGAAACTCGGCCCACAGCACCGTCTGGGGGCGGGCGCTCTCGGTGCTGTTTTGCTCGCGCACGTAGATGCCGGAGCCGGGCATGGCCTCGACCACGCCAGCGTCTTCGAGCTGGCGGTAGACCTTGCTGATGGTGTTGCGGTGCAGGCCGGTCTGCATGGCCAGCTGCCGGGTACTGGGCAGTCGGTAGCCGGGCGGATACTGTCGGGAGGCGATCGCAAACCAAATCTGGTCGTAGAGCTGGGTCGACGCCGGAATCTCGCTATCGGGCTGAATGTGAAACTGCACCACCAAACCACCTCCAGGTTGTCGCCAGACAACACAATTTCAACAAACTCAGATTAGATACACCGGCCATACTGCTAATTTAGGACGAATCTTAAAAAAGTCGCCGGGTTCTGATAATCCACCCCAATCCCGCAATGATTTTTGACATTGTAGACCTCTTCACCCAGGGCTAAGGCCAGCGTTAAGGTAGGAGTGATCAGTATAGACAACGCCAACTCGCCATGCCGTCTTTAGTGCGTACCGAGACCATCGCTATCCCCAGCGGCGACACCGAGATTCTGGCCTACCTGGCCGAGCCTTCAGCTCCGGGCCAGTTTGGGGCCGTCGTCGTGCTTCAAGAGGTGTTTGGGGTCAACAGCCACATTCGCGAGGTGGCCGAACGGTTAGCCAGGGCAGGCTACGTGGCGATCGCCCCCCACATTTACCATCGCCAGTCCCCTGGTTTTGCGGTGGGCTACAGCCAATCGGAGCTAGAGCTGGGCCGCAGCTATAAGCAGGGCACGACGGCAGAAGAGCTATTGGCGGATGTGCAGGGGGCGATCGCCCACCTCTACAGCAAAGCCAATGTCATCGCTGAGGGGGTCGGCTGCATCGGCTTTTGCTTTGGCGGTCACGTCGCCTACCTGGCCGCTACCCTACCGCAAGTTAAGGCCACCGCTTCCTTCTACGGCGCGGGCATTGCCACCATGACTCCTGGGGGCGGTGAACCCACCCTCAGCCGCACCCCCCAGATTAAAGGCACCCTCTACGGCTTCTTTGGCGAAAAAGACCCCCTTATCTCCGCGGAGGAAGTGAACCAAATCGAAGCGGCGCTGACCAAATGCGGCGTGCCCCACAAAATCTTTCGCTACCCCGGTGCCGAGCACGGCTTCTTCTGCGATCAGCGCCATAGCTACCACCCCGAAGCCGCCAACGACGCCTGGGAGCAGGTGCTCCAGCTGTTTAAAACAACCACGCTGCCCACCGCACCATAACCCGACTACCGAACAATTTTTTCGCCCTAACAAGGGGGTTGTCGCAGACGTATTGCTCAAGCAAAAGTTCCGCCATTGATCATTCCTTTGAATACAGGAGTCTCTTGGGGAGAAGTTGTTCAGAGATAAAGGTTGATCGGTTCGACGATGACGTTTGTAGATCTACCCATCTGGGCAAATAAATACCCCTTAATCCTATTGCTTCTGTGAACTGGGTGAACTCCCTCGACAGGCCTGGGAATTAGCAGCCTACCGGGGAAATCCTGTGCAAGTTTCCAACTCAGAAATAACACCTAGAAAATGGCTGGAACTTTTGGACACTTGCTCCAATCTATTACTGATCCATCGTCTTTCAAGGGGAAAATTGACCAGTCGACGGCTGAATTCCCTACTGTGACAGTTCAAATAGCGGAAAGTTTAGCTGTCACTTTGTCAAAGGCAGCTTTAGATTAAGAATGTCGAGACACAATCACGTTTCGCTTCTAACACAAGAGTTCAGTGAAACGGTGCGATCGCCCCATTCCCGCAAAGAAATGGGCTTTGATCGACTTTTTCTCGCTCGCAAGTACCTCAAAGATCTAGCGGTTTGCTAAAGCCGACTTATCAAAACTCAGGGCAGACCATGAATACTCCATCTATCCAAAGAGAGATTCATAAAAGCATTTGAGGCTGAATCTATTGAGAACAATTGCGCATCGAATTCCCCTGAAATGTGTCCACCCGTTGCTTGCCTTTGGAGTTTTTTTAACCATGTCTAATTCTCTTCGTTTAAAGTCTGGCACCGCCCTGATGTTGGCCCTAGGGTTAACCATAGGTGCCTTTACGCCAGTGATCACAGCTGCTCCGGTGGTTGCCCAAACCCAGACTCAAACCCAGTTTGTCGATGTGTCCGCTAACCACTGGGCGCGTGAGTTCATTACCAGCTTGGCGGGCCGGGGTGTGATCGCTGGTTTCCCAGACGGCACCTTCCGGCCCGATGAGCCGGTGACCCGCGCCCAGTATGCCGCCATGGTGCGTCAGGCGTTCAGTCAGTCCTCTGTACGAACCGCAACTACTTTTGTCGATGTGCCCGCCAACTATTGGGCGGCGGCAGCCATTCGTGAGGCCGACATGATGGGCTTTTTGTCGGGCTACCCCGGCAATATTTTCCAGCCCGACCAAAACATTCCTCGGGCTCAGGTGCTGGTTTCTTTGGCCAATGGATTGAACTACACCGCCAGCAGCCAGTCCAGCGTTAGCGTCTACCGAGATGCCTCATCCATTCCTGACTACGCGGTGGCCAGCCTGGCCGCAGCCACCGAGCGGCGGCTGGTGGTGAACTACCCCGATGTGCAGGTGTTGCGGCCTAACCAAATCGCGACGCGGGCCGATGTGGCGGCCTTTATTTACCAAGCTCTAGCTAGCCAAAATCAGGTGGCCACGGTCAACTCGCCCTACATTGTGGGGCAGCAGGTCGCGGCTCAAGCTAGCCTACCGGCGGGCACAACCCTGACCATGAGCTATGCCGAGAGCGAAAAAATCGTCGTGCTCCCCGATGAGACCGCTCCCCTGACCCTGACGGTAGCCCAGGCCATCACCGATAGCACCGGGCGCGTTCTAGTGCCAGCGGGCAGCCAGGTGGTGGGGGAACTGCGCCCCAGCAGCGGCGGCTCACAGTTTGTGGCCCAGGAACTGGTGCTCACTGGGGGACAGCGGGTGGCGATCAGCGCTGTGTCGCAGACCGTGACTACAACAGAAACCATTCGTCGGGGGGCTAGCTTTGGCGAGACCCTGGCTGGTGCAGTGCTGGGCTCAGGCGCCGCGGCGGCGATCTCTCGCACCACTGGAGACCAAAGCGTTGGGGCCCTAGAGGTCTTAGCCGGAACCGCCACCGGAGCCACCTTAGCCCGCATCTTTGGCCGCGATCGAGTGGAGGTGATTGCTATCAACCCCAGTCAAGACCTCAACTTGACCCTCAACCAACCCCTGGTGCTGTCGGCCCGGTAATTGGCTCGGTCACGTCGTCTAACTCGGTGGCTGTCCTGTAGCTAACCAAACCCTTTAGTTCTCGTTCGGGAACTGAGGGGTTTGCCTTGGCAAGTTGCCCCATAGCGATCGCTTATTGCAGCCTTCAGCCTTTTGAACCATTCGCGGCACCACGCTGCGGGATAATGTAAACGCGGATACTTCTAAATTTTTTGGGAGGTGCGGGGGCGGATCGCTCCGCCCCTCCCAACTCTCTATCCCCGCTACCCCACCGCGTTTAAACCCCATGGCCTACTATCTCTCCCCCCGCTTTCTCGAAAAGCTGGCGGTGCACATCACCAAAAACTACCTGAAGCTGCCCCAGGTCAAGATTCCGCTGCTGCTGGGGGTGCACGGCCGCAAGGGCGAAGGCAAAACCTTTCAGTGCGAGCTGGTGTATGAGCGCATGGGCATTGAGGTGGTGCATATCTCGGGCGGTGAGCTAGAAAGCCCCGACGCAGGCGACCCGGCCCGGCTGATTCGCCTGCGCTACCGCGAGGCCGCCGAACTGGTGCGGGTGCGGGGCAAAATGGCGGTGCTGATGATCAACGACATTGATGCTGGGGCGGGCCGCTTCGACGCCCTGACGCAGTACACCGTCAATACCCAGCTGGTGAACAACACCTTGATGAACATTGCCGACAACCCCACCAATGTGCAACTGCCGGGTAGCTACGACGAAAATGAGATTCAGCGGGTGCCGATTATCATGACCGGCAACGACCTCTCGACCCTCTACGCGCCGCTGATTCGCGACGGGCGCATGGACAAGTTCTACTGGCAGCCCGATCGCGACGATCGCATTGGCATTGTCGGCGGCATTTTCGCCCCCGATGGGCTCTCCTCCCAAGACATCACCCTGCTGGTGGACACCTTCCCCACCCAGGCGATCGACTTCTTTGGGGCCGTGCGCGCCCAGATCTACAACGAGCAGATCCGCGACTTTATCTACTCTGTGGGGCTAGAAAACGTTTCCCGCAGCGTGGTCAACACCACTACGCCGCCCAGCTTCCGCAAGCCCGACTTTAGCATCTCGCATTTGATCGAGGTGGGCGATCGCCTGGTGCGCGAACAGCGCCGAGTCGACGACATGCGCCTCGCCAACGAATACAACCGCGTTCTATCGGGTGGTGCGTCCTCAGCCCCTGATGGCAGCTTCTACCGCGCCTACGATCCCGCCACTGCCGACTCGTCCAGTGCCGATGCGCCTGCCACCGGCCCCAC
>QBLT01000019.1 GCA_003249105.1 Leptolyngbya sp.
CCGTTAGCTCCACAGCACTATCTGTCATAACCCAAGAAATCTCTCGCTTACCCCACTACCCTAACGGATGATTATTTGTTTGGAATACTCTTAGCTGGATGGGCGATTCGATTGGCCTCTGCTACTGGTCTAGGCATTGGCTGGCACGCTCAGCTCGATCAAGTTGCCGTCGGGGTCGCGCAGGTAAATCGACAGCAGCCTGCCCGTGGCCCCGGTGCGCGACACTGGCCCAGCGACAATGGGCACCCCGCAGGTCTGGAGATGGGCGATCGCGGCCTCCAAGGAGCCAGCAATCAAAAAGCACAGATCCGCCGAACCGGGCGTGGGAATCTGGGCCTGGGGGGCAAAGGATGCACCAGCCTGGTGGAGGTTAATTTTTTGCTGCCCGTACTGCAAAGCCTGGCGATCGTCGCCAAAGGTCACCACCGCCATGCCCAGCACAGACTGATAAAATTCACGGGTGAGAGAAATATCGGCCACGGTGAGCACCAGGTGGTCGAGGACGGCAATCTGAATCATGGTTTAACCCCGGCTGATTGAACCATTATTGGCGTTTAAATTGGTAAGGACTGCGGCCAGTGAGTCGTCACGGTGCATAATGCCATTGATATACGGTGTGGCAGAGTGAGCGGTGAAATACTTTTTTCTTTCGGATGGTTGGGTGACAGGCCGGGTATGGGAGTTTGGTGGCCTGTGGAATGAGCTGGGTTGGCAGCGCAAGCCCCACATACGCCGCCTCAATCTGTCGATTCAAGAGCAGGGAGAAACCCTGTGGCTTTACCAGGTCGAAGAGACCGTGCTGATGATTGAGGTTAAGCCCGAGGGCGTCACTAGCGAACCGATTGGGCAGGTGGTGCTCAAGCGCTTAATTACGGCTGAGCAGGTGATCGAGCGCCTGTGCACCCCCGCTGGTTAAAACCAGACGTTCCCTAGGGCACTTAACCTCCCTGAGGATTGGTTCTTGGCTGGTCGGGGTTGTTCTTAGACTTTTCTTGCCGCCCCCAATGTAGCGCTCCAATCCTCCTAGACTGGAATTGATGCACGGCATTCACAGCTCTTTGAGGGCAGGTTCAAGGGTGGATGCGTCGAGTCACCTCGTTTTGATTACACCGCGTTTTTAAGGACATAGGGCGTTGGCGGTTCTAGCAATTGTGCTGCTGTTAGTGGCGGCGTATCTCTTGGGCTCGCTCCCCACCGGCTACCTGGTGGCCAGGGGAGTCAAGGGCATTGATATTCGGCAGTATGGTTCGGGGGGCACCGGGGCAACCAATGTGCTGCGAACCGTGGGCAAAGGGGCGGCGATCGCCGTCCTCATCATCGACCTGCTCAAGGGCCTGCTAGCGGTGCTGCTGGTGGCCCTGGTCTGGCCCCAGGTGGCGGCACTGAGCGCCCTAGATGCCCTCTGGCAGCCATGGGTGGCGGTGGGGGCCGGGCTGCTGGCTTTAGTGGGCCACAGCAAATCGGTGTGGATTAACTTTACCGGCGGCAAATCGGTGGCTTCGGGGCTGGGGGTGCTAATTGGCCTGGCCTGGCCCGTGGCCCTGGGGGCGGCGATCGCCTTTGGCCTTGCCCTGGCCCTGAGCCGCATTGTGTCGCTGAGTTCGATGGTGGCGGCGATCGCAGCGGCCCTGCTCATGGTCGTTACGGGTCAGCCCTTGCCCTACGCCGTGCTAGGCGCGCTGGGAGCGCTCTACGTCATTTTGCGCCACCGCAGCAATATCGATCGCCTGCTGGCTGGTACCGAACCGCGCCTGGGGCAGCAATCCTCTGACCAGGGCGGCTAGCCCAACGAAGAAAATCCCCAGGAACAACTTGGCTAAAAGCTGCGCCTGGGGACTGGTTACAGGGAGTCGGAGAGTTGACAAAATAGGGTCAAATTTGACATTTGACCGCTTAACCGAGCCTAGAGAGTCAGGCCGGGGGGCAGAATGACCTGGTCAATGGCGTGGATGACGCCGTTGCTGGCCTGGATGTCGGGGGTGATCACCATGGCTTCGTTAACCATGACCTCACCAGTGGCCTCATCCACCTGAATGGAAACCGGAGTGCCAGCGGCGGTGGGCACTTCACCGGTGGTCACCTCAGCGGCGGGCACTTCATCTTGCAGCACGTGGTAGGTCAAAACCTGGCGCAGCAAATCCTGATTTTCAGGCAGCAGCAGCTCATCTAGGGTGCCTTCAGGCAGAGCTTCAAACGCCTCGTTGGTGGGCGCAAACACGGTCACGGGACCAGAGGCGCTGAGGGTCTCGGTCAAATCAGCGGCTTCAATCGCTTCTGCCAAAATGCTGAAGTTCTCATCGCTGGCAGCCACGTCGACTACGGTGTCACCCTCAGCAGCGGTGCCTTCAGCCATAGGGTCAGTGCCGGTGGCGGGCTCTTCGGTAGCCATGGGATCCTGTTCAACAGAGGTTCCTACCTCATCCGGCGCATTGCAGGCGGCCAGCATTGCTGCTGCACCCACGCTGGCAAAGCCAATCATCCACCGCTTTGCTTTAGAGGAACGCATAATAGCCATCAGAAACAATCCTTACACTCAAAACTGCATGCACAGATGTGCGAAATCGGGGGCGAGTGAGTATGCCTCAAGGGGCATGCCTCACGAGGACGAAATGAAATCGTTAAAGCGCTTTGTTAAAACACTTTACGTACCTTAACGAGCGTCATTGGCCTCTTCCTCTGCCGCAGGGTAGAAACAAAGGTTGCCGATCGCCGCCAAAATCTGCCAAAGGTTCAGGGTAAGACTAAGGCTAAAGCCGCTTGAGAACGCGTTTGGTTGGGGGGTAAACCCCCTGGGGCAGAGGCACCAAAGCTAAGGTTTGACTTCTTGGTCAAATCGCTGCTGGCGCTGCTGCTGTAGGGCCAATAGAATCTGCTGATGGCGATCGCGGCTAATCGGGTAGCGGTAGCAAAACCATAGCCCTCCCGCCAGCAGCAGGGCGGGTAGGGGGCCAACCAGCAGGCGAATGGCGTTGAGCGCGGCCACCGGCTGGGTGTCGGCGTTGGCCAGATAGCCCGTCCAGCTCAACAGCTGACCGGAGATAAACAGCGCTAGGGCCAACCCCAGCTTCTGCAAAAATACCAGGGCGCTAAAGTACAGCCCCTCCCGCCGCAGGCCGGTGTTGAGTTCATCGAGGTCGATCACGTCGGGCAGCATGGCAAAGGGCACTACGTACAGCGTGGCCACCCCCATTCCCGCGATCACCCCCAGGGTATACATCCACACCACCTGGCCGGGCTGCACCGTAGCCAAGCCCCCCAGGGCGATCGCCGCCAGGGGTGCCCCCATCAAAAACACCGTGCGCTTGCCCGTGCGTTTGGTCACCCAGTCCCACACCCAGAGCATGGCGATCGCCGTACCCTGCACTGCCAGTGCCATCTGGGCAAAGTGAGTCGCAGGCAGTCCCATCCAGGCCCCAACAAAATAGGGCAGCATGGCGGCGGTCACCTGCACGCTCATCCAGCCGCAGAGGTAGAGGCCCAACACCTGTCGAAACGCACCGTTGCGAAACACGGTACGCAGCTGATTGAGCAGCGCCGGGGGAGCGGCTGCCCCAGCCAGCGAGGGACGGCCCCGCTGCACCTGCCAGTAGCGCCGGTAGGTACCCGCCACACAGATACCAATTACCACCAGAGCCAGACTGGCCGACAGCATCCCCAGCAGCGCGTACTGGCGGGCCGGGTCGGCCACTCGCGCAAATACGATCTGGGCCATCACCAGGGCCAAGATGCTGGCCCCAATGCTAAAGGCTGATTTCATGCCGATCAGGTCGGTGCGCTCGTCGTAGTCGTCGGCCAGCTCCGCCGCCAGGGCAGTGTAGGGCAGCTGCACCGCCGTAAAGGCTGCGAAGGCAAAAATCGACAGCACAATGTAGTAGGCAAACACCCCCATCTGGGTTGAGAAAGGCGGCACCACCCACAGCAGCACCGAGCAGATCGCCAGCGGAATCACCCCGCCCAGCATCCAGGGAAAGCGGCGACCCAGGGGCGATCGGGTGCAGTCGCTCAGCCAGCCAATAATCGGGTCGTTGATGGCATCCCACACGCGGCCAAACAGCAGCACCGAGCCTGCCAGCGCCGGGCTCAGCCCCGCCACGGTGGTAAAGAAATACAGCACAAAAAACGCCGACAGGCTGGCGGGCACCGCTGCCGCTAGCTCGCCCACGCCGTAGAACACTTTGACCGAAAAAGGCAGGGGCGGTAGCTTAGCCAACGAACAGGACTCCAGGTAATTAGGGGATCATCATGCCATAGGTTCACCTGGGATGGCGGTTTTTGGGTAGTTAGGGCGATCGAGCAACGCGATAAGATAGCGGCGACGTTGTTTAGCGGGGGATAGAGCCACCATGACAACCCAGATAGCCAAGGTCGCCACCGCCCTGCTGCTGGTTGTGGGGTTGACCAGTGCCTGCGATCGCCCATCCCCGACCGCAACCTCGGCCCCCCTCGATACCCCTGTTATCGAAGGGCCACCGCCACCACCCGAAGGGGCTTTCTTAGCCCAAATGTCGCCTACCCAAACCAGCCAGCTCACCAGTCTGGGGGTTGAGGTGGTGGTGCCGGGGCAGGTGCCGCCCACCTTTGCGATCGCAGAAATACGGGTTGATTCTAGCGACTCTGGCCCCGGCTACCTGGTGGTCTACCAAAGCAATGCCCCCGAGGGGGCGGCCTCTGGCCAACGCAGCCAGTGCTTTGCCGTCGAGTTTGCCGCCGAGGGGGTTGGCGACCCTCCTGCCACCGAAAACCGTGTTCCCATTCAGCCGCCGCTGTTTGGCGACCAGGGCTACGGCCTCAACTATGGCCCCTTTGTCGATGCCGATGTGCGGGCCGAATTGCCCGACTCCAACCTGTTCACCGACTGGATGGTGGGGACGTCTGGCGCTTATCGGCTGGTGGGGGCATCCTATATCGGCGACCTGTTTGAGTCGCTCCAGACCTGTGAAGATGTCAGCCCCGAGGAAGCTGTGACCCTGGCCGAATCGTTCACGGTGCTGACCGCCGAGCCCATGGGCGATCCCCTCGGCGATCCCCTCGGTAGCCCCCCTGAGAAATATTGAGATAAATATTGAGTGGAGAGGCTGAATGCCGCGACGGCGGCAGAGTTGCTGCCCGCGTCAGATCCAGTTCCGGTATCGTGCGAGAATGAATTTTTATAAATGGCAACCTTAGATTAGGACGTTTGGCATGGCCGAGATTCAATTTGCCCGTGGCGTTGCAGAACCAGTGATTCCCGATGTGCGGCTTACCCGCGCCAAGGATGGCTCCGACGGCACGGCCACCTTCTACTTTGACCATCCCCAGGCGCTCTCCCAGCAGGAAGGGGTGGAGATCACCGGCATGTACCTGGTTGATGAAGAGGGCGAGCTGGTCAGCCGCGAGGTCAACGGTCGGTTTGTCAACGGCGAACCTGCGGGCATTGAGGCCACCTACATCATGAAGAGCGAAGCCGAGTGGGATCGCTTTATGCGGTTTATGAACCGCTACGCCGAGCAAAACGGGCTGGGCTTTACCAAGAGCTAGGTGCGACCCCGGCCATGGCCCATCCCCCGGCGTTAGGCAGACCGGTGCGCTGCGCGGTGGTCACCGTGAGCGACACCCGCACCGTCGAGAGCGACCTGAGCGGGCAACTCCTGCAAACCCTGCTGGCCGAGGCGGGCCACCAGGTGAGCGACTACCGCATCGTCCCCGACGAGCCGCAGCAGATTTGCCCGCTGTGCCAGAGCCTAGCGGCCCAGGTCGACTGCATCATTCTCACCGGGGGGACGGGCATTGCCCCCCGCGACACTACCTACGATGCGATCGCCGCCCTGCTAGAGAAAACCCTGCCGGGGTTTGGCGAAATCTTTCGCCAGCTCAGCTTCCAGGAAATCGGCTCCCGCGCCATCGGCTCCCGCGCCGTGGCTGGAGTCTACCAATCCACCCTAATTTTCTCGCTGCCGGGGTCAAGCAAAGCCGTCACCCTGGCCATGGAGGCGCTAATTTTGCCGGAGCTATCCCACCTGGTCAGCCTGATACTGAGCTAAGGAGATGTGCTCTACGCTCAATTCAACTAGCCTGAATGTGCTGTCGTTGTAGACGGTTCAAATAGTTTACGAATTAGCCGGTTTGAACCAACCTGCCAAACCAACAACTGCTGTTGCCTCCCTACATTTACACCGCACCGACGTTACAGCAAGCGAAGTCCAAGTGAGGACAGCTCAAAGAGGCCAGGATTCAAAACTGTAAAGTATTTTTTCCATTCTTCGTTATTCTATTTTCGTTCTTTTGCGATCTCTTCTATTCACCGCACTATGACCTCGGCGACTTCGTCTCAGTGGGCGCGTTTACTCAAAAACCAGGGCACCTGGGTGGGGTCATTTACCCAGGTGTCGCCGACGGGGGAAATTTTGCAGGATATGCCCTCGGAGGTGGCGCTAATCTCGCTCAACGAGGGCAATACCATGCGCCAGGAGATTCGCAAGTATCCCCCTGGTCAGCCCCCCAGCGAAACGGTGTTGGAATACAGTTCTCTGGGGCGGGGCGTGCTGTTTTGTGAGACCGGAGCGTTTTCCCAAGGGTCGATTCAGCGCAGCCCGGTGAGCGAGTTTGGGGCTGAGCTGGGCCTGATTCACGGCAGCGAGCGCCTGCGCGTAGCTCAGATTTTTCCTCGGCAGCCCACCCTCGGCAGCCTGACGCTGATTCGGGAGCATTTAGCCGGTACCGAACTCACCCCGCGCCCCACGCTCACGGTGGATCAGCTGATTGGCACCTGGGTGGGGGAGGCTACCACGGTGTTCCCCGACTGGCAGCCCCAGCGATCGCTGGCGACCCGGTTAGAGATTCAGCGGCAGGGCGATGGTCTTCGACCGGTTTACAACCAACGCAACCTTACCCAAACCCTCACCTTTGGCAACAGTCCCGCCATTCAGTCCCAAGGACAACTGGTGGGCTCGACCGTGAGGTTTGAGCAGGGTAGTCAACCAATCACCGTCCTACTTTTACCAAGCGGGGCTTCGGCTACTTTTCCCACCGAGATTCAGTCGGGGCAGCCGCTGTTTTTAGAAGCGGGCTGGCTGGTCACCCCCACCCTGCGGCAGCGGCTAATTCGCACCTACAACGCCCAGGGCACCTGGGAAAGCCTGACCCTGGTGACGGAGCAAAAACTATAGCTATCCGCCTCACGACAGCCCCTTCACCCGGTAGCCGATGTCGCGGCGGTAGTACATGCCCTCAAAGCAAATTTTGTCGATCGCTTCGTAGGCATTGGCGATCGCCGCCTCAAAGGTTTCGCCCAGGCCGGTTACCCCCAGCACGCGGCCGCCATCGGCGACGATGCTGTTGCCCCGGCGGCGAGTGCCCGCATGAAATACCAGCGCTCCGGTGGCGGCGGCGGCTTCAAAGCCGACGATTTCCATGCCCTTGGGATATTTGTCGGGGTAGCCCTCGGCGGCCACCACCACGCAGGCGGCGGCTTCCGGCTTCCACTGTAGCTCTAGGGTGTCGAGCCGCCCTTCGATGCAGGCCAGCATCACCTGCTCCAGCGGGGTTTCGAGCAGGGGCAGCACGGCCTGGGTTTCGGGGTCGCCCAGGCGGCAGTTAAACTCCACCACCTTGGGCTCGCCCTCGGGGGTAATCATCAGCCCGGCGTAGAGAATGCCGCGATAGTCGATGCCTCGGCGGCGCAGGGTGGCGATCGCCGGTTCTAGCACCTCCTTTTGCACCCGCTCCATGATGGCAGGGGTGACCACCGGGGTGGGGGCGTAGGCTCCCATGCCGCCTGTGTTGGGGCCGGTGTCGCCCTCGCCGACGGCCTTGTGGTCTTGGGCGGGCACCAGGGGGCGAATCGTTTGCCCATCGGTAATGGCCAGCACCGAGGCCTCCTGGCCGGTCATAAATTCTTCGATTACCACCTGATGGCCCGCTGCGCCGAACTTGCCGCTAAAGGCATCTTTGACGGCTTGCATGGCTTCGTCCAGGGTGTGGGCCACGGTGACGCCCTTGCCCGCTGCCAGTCCATCGGCTTTCACCACGATGGGGGCACCCTGCTGCTCTAGGTAGGCCAGGGCCGCTGCTTCGGCTTCAAAAACCTCGGCTTTGGCGGTGGGAATGCCCGCCTCGACCATCAATGCTTTGGCCCAGGCCTTGCTGGCCTCGATCTGCGCCCCCGCCTGACAGGGGCCAAACACCTTCAGCCCCTGCGCTTGCAGATAGTCGGTAATCCCCTCGGCCAGGGGCTGTTCGGGGCCGACCACCACCAGCTCCAGGTTGTTGACCAGGGCAAAGCGAGCGATGCCCTCAAAGTCGGTGGGGGCCATGGCCAGGTTGCGGCAGTGGGGTAGGGTAGCGGTGCCGCCGTTGCCTGGCACGCAGACTACCTCAGTAATTTTGGGCGATCGCAGCAGCGACCAGGCCAGGGTATGTTCACGGCCACCGCTGCCGACCACAAGAGCTTTCACAGGCAATTTCCCAAAAATGCGAATCCTATTTTCCCACGTTGCCATCGCAAATAGATGGCGGCTTTTCCCAAGATTGTGTAGAAGGCACTGGGCTGGCCTTGATTCTAAACCGCTGGGGTTGCCTGTGCTCTCTAAACCCCGTTTTTTGCAGCCCTGGCCCTATCCTACTCTGTGTTTAGGCTCACGGTCGGCGACTGAGCCAGCGGCTCGGCATCAAGGCTACCGATCTCTGGGGGTGGTGAAATTTGCCGAGGCAGTGTAACCACAAAGGTCGTCCCCTCGCCCTGCTGGCTGCTGACGGCGATGGTACCGCCCATGATGCCGACCAGCGACTGGACGATGGCCAGCCCCAAGCCAGTGCCGGGGCGTGGGCGACGAATGGTTTGGTCAACCTGGCGAAAGGCCTCAAAAATGTGGGGCAGATGCTCTGCGGCAATGCCAATGCCGGTGTCGGCCACAGTGAGCGAAATCTGATCGGAGGGGGTCTCGGTGAGGGTGATGTGTACCTGGCCGCGATCGGTAAACTTGATGGCGTTAGATACCAGATTAATGAGCACCTGGCGCAGCCGGTGTTCGTCGTTAACCACCATTGGGTTGGTGAGCTGGAGGTTGCTTTGCAGGGGGAGAGATTTGCTATCGGCCAGCGATCGCAAATCCGACAGCGTCGCCTGCACCAGGCTGGGGAGATTGACCTGGGTCAGGGTCAGGGTCAGCCGCTGGGCCTCTAGCTTAGACAGATCAAGAATGTCGTTCACCAGGTTGAGCAGGTTTTTGCCGTTGGTAAAAATGCGCTTGATCATCTCGGCCTGGTGGGAGGTTAGCGGCCCCTTTGACTGGCTGTCGAGAATTTGGGAAAACCCCAGAATGGCGTTTAGCGGCGTGCGCAGCTCGTGGGACATGGTGGCCAAAAACTCAGACTTGACCCGGTAGGCCTCTAGCAGCTTGAGGTTTTGGTCTTCGATGTAGCGACGCTGGCGCTCTAGCTCCTCGTTTTGCTGGGTGAGCAGCTTGTTGGTCTGCTGAAGCTGGGCCAGAACTTTAGCCTCACGGCGCTCTACTTCGTACATGCGCAGAGCGTTGCGCAGCAGCAGCGCCAGGCGATCGGGCGACACGCGGGTTTTGACCAGGTAGTCGCTAGCGCCAGCCTTCATCAGATCGACGGCAATTTGCTCGTCGCCCTGGCCGGTCAGCACCACCAGCGGAATCGTCACGCCCTCGGCCCGCCACTGCCGAATCAGCGACAGGCCGTCTTGCTCAGGCAGGCGATAGTCTAAAAAAACGCAGTCGTAGGCGTAGCTTTTGAATTGGGCGATCGCCTGCTCAGCATTGGTCACCTCAGTGACTTGAACCGGTAAGTCGGCGCGGGCTAGAGCGCGGCAGATGGCCATGCGATCAACGGCATCGTCATCCACTAACAGAATTTCTAGCGCTTTGCCCATCCGCTCAGTCCCTGCTTCTGCTACCCATGGCGGAGTCCAACGGGTCTGATTAAGGAATTTCACACAGCGCCCAGTACTGGTTTAGAGAGGCCACTACCTCTGCAAAGGTCGCAAAGGTGACTGGCTTTAAAATATAGCCTGCCACATTTAATCGGTAGGCTTCAAGGCGATCTTGGTCGGCATCGGAGGTCGTCAAAACGACGACTGGCGTAGATTTCAGCGATTCATCCTGGCGCAGCTCTTGAAGAAACTCTAGCCCGTTCATCTTGGGCATGTTGATGTCGAGCAGCACCAGACGGCGATGGGCTGGCATTGCTGGCGGGTCGGAATCGCTACCACGCAGCATATTGAGGGCCGCCAACCCGTTGTTGGCAACATACAGGGGATTGTCGATGCGGTTGCGCTTGAAGGCCCGCTGAACGTTCATTACATCCACCTCATCGTCTTCGACGAGTAGAACGTTGACGGTACGCTTGGTCATAACATGCTCCTGCGATAACAGCGGAGGCTCGATCGCATCAGCGGTGACACCAGGGCGTGTCCCGATAAAGCTGTGGGTAGTCTACGGCCTTGCTCTTCCACATAGGGTTGACGGTGGAAGGTGGGCTCGATTCAGCCTCCTCCAGGTGCAATTGTAGGAACTGGGGCAATGTTTTCTATCTGCCCAAGGGAAGAACCCGCCCTATCCCATCGTATGGAGAGCCCAACGCCTTAATTTTGGGTACCTGGGCTGTCAGCGCCTGGGGATGTATGCCCGCCCGATGGGCCGCCAGCAGCCCCACCGCCTCTAAGTAAGAGGACACCCGCACCGCAGCAATCCCCAAAGCTTCGGGGCTGACATCCAGGGCGGTGGTGTTGGCTTCGACGGCGATGGCCAGCGATCGCCCTCCCAGGCTCAGCAGGGCACTGCCCCCGCAGGCGCTGGCGGGTACCACAATGGCATCGACCTGGTCGGCCCAGAGGGTAGGGCTAGATTGTCCCTGCCCGTAGTCCAGCGCTGGCCCAGTCACGAACTGTGGCGCTCGGCTCAGCCCCGCCAGCACGCAGGGCAAAAATGTATAGCCCAGCTCCTCGGCGGCAGACTTTGGCGAAATTGACGCATCTAGCGGCAGCGGGCTGAGGGCCGGGGCATGGGCACAGGGCACCCGTAGGGTGCGCACCACTAGATGGCTGATCACTGCCTCGGCCCCCGCTAAGGGGTCTACGCCGTGGCCCTGGCGATAGTCTTGCAGGGTCTCAGCGTCGGTGTCTTCGGGGAATCGAGCGACGACGGCGATCGCATTGGCCCCAGCGGCGATCGCCCGCTCCGCCGCCCACAGCAAACTGTCGGGCCGCCCAATTGTGCCCCAGGTTGCTCCCGAGGCTGCCCGCCGCAGCTCTACTCCCAGGGGTGCATCGGTAACAACGTAGTCGGTCAAATCTAAACCCAAGGTAGCCCGCGCCGCATCTGCCGCTTGCAGGTGTCGCCAGCGCAGGTCATCCTCGATCGCCGCATCCAGCACCAGGCCAATGCGGTTGCCGTGCACCGGGCGCAGCCCCCAGCGCCCAGCGGCAAACTGGTCTAGCCCATATCCCTCCACGTAGCAGGCGTTGGGCAGCGGCCAGTAGAGCTGCGCCCCGTTCATCACGTTGGGGTGGGTAATTAGGGTATCGACTACTGAGGCGATCGCCCGCGCCACCGGCAGCGCATCCCCCGCGTAGCCCCCCACCGCTGCGCCAATGCCCGTCGGCACCACCAGCACCGCCGTATAGGGACGACGACTCGAATTAGCATTCATAGCAGCTAAGACTTGGCCTCTGTAGTGACTACCGCTTCCACCGTGGCGGTTTGGGTGGCAGAGTTTACCTGGGTGATCGCCCAGCGCAGGGGCTCGCCCCGCTCAGCCAGGGCCGATTCGATCGTCCCGACCAGATCGTTCTGAGCATCTCCCAGATGGATCTCCAAAGTAATAAAGTGAGTGGCCAGCGCCATCGTTTACCCACTAAAAAGAGCAATTCCTGTCCGGTGTAGGGTGGGCACCGCCCACCACTAGAGCATCGCGAAGGCTAAACAACCCTAATTGGGATGGGAAACTTGTCTGCCAAAAATCGTCCAATGGTGGGCAGTGCCCACCCTACGGGTTAGCCCTGGCCAAACTGCTTTTGGTAAACGATGTCTTCCTTCTCAGTCTCTAGCTTGATGTCTGAGCGCGGAAAAGCGACACACAGCAGCGCGTAGCCATCGGCTTGAAGCTCGGTGCTCACCCCCATACCCTCACTCTGATCGACCACGCCCTCCAGCACCAGGGCGGCGCAGGTCGTGCACACCCCCGCCCCACAGGAGGTTGGCAGGTCTAGCCCTACCGCCTGGGCCGCCGCCAGAATAGTCTGGTCTTCGGGAACGTTGATGGTCTGGGTGGTGCCCTGGTGGTGAATTTCGACGGAATAGCTAGTGGCCATGGCGAGTTGACGGAAGTTTAGGTAAGTAGTTAAAGAATCGCTGGTCCAGTGCAGAACCTTAAGCTTTCCCACTGGCAAAACTCAAGCTCTCAACCTGGATTGAGCGGATTGCAATCCAAATCTCAACCTATCATCCCACCGGAAAGGTGCGGTCAAATTCTTCTAGCAGATCGTCCATTTCCTCGATCGCCTGGTTGACATCAATGCGCAGAGTGCCCAAATCAGGCTGCTCCAGCAGTTGAATCAGCGCCTCTCGCTTAGAGCGAATGGTGGCAATGCGATCGCGAATCATTTGCAGTTCCATAGCGTCCCCCTGGAGAGTCTTGCCTAGAGTGTCCTTCGACAGCATAAACAACTTTGTAGCGGGGTGCATCGGGCAGAGGTAGGTCAGGAGTGCGTCAGGTACCTGACGCACTCCTGACCTACCTTTCTCACCCACAAGGCGGCATGATAGTGAGAAGTAATCTTTCCACCGAGGGTCGTATGCTGGGGCGAATTAAGTTAGGCCGAATCAACCTGAGTTTGGTATTGCTAGCGGTGGGCGGGGTGCTTACTATCGTCGGGTTTGTTGCCTACTTTCAAGACAACTCCACCCTCAACCTGGTCGGTTTCTTCTACGGCATTCCTGTGCTGCTGGGTGGTTTAGCGCTGCGGGCGGCTGAGCTAGAGCCGGTGCCCTACACCCAGCCCACCTCGCCTGAGGTGGCAAAACTGCGCGAGCAGCAGGCCACCTCTACCCAAAACCAGGTGCGCCTCGATGTCACCCGCTACCGCTACGGCCAGGAGGCCCACCTCGATGTCGCGCTACAAAAGCTGGGGCTGAGCCCCTCGGGGCAGGAGTGCCCTGAACTCAGCGGGCTGCACGAGGCTGAAATCGACGGCAACTATGCCCTGGTGCTGGAGTTTGACTCGTCCATGGTGCCCTTTTCGACCTGGGTGGAGAAGAAGGCCAAAATCGAGTCGTTCTTTGGCCCCAACGTGCGCGCCGACCTCAGCCAGCCCACCGACGACCGGGTGAATTTGGCCTTGGTGACGCTACTGGAGCCTGCCCCCGCTCCGGTAGAGGCCTAGGCTTTCCTTAGGGGATGATTAGGTGGATAGGTTTTGTTATTTAGCAGCTGTTTTATGACGGGTCGCCCTTCTCTAGTCCAGATTAACGGGCGCAAGCTCCGCAACCAAATGCTACTCACCCTGCGCTGCCTGGTGCTGGTCGCTGTGCTGTGGGGGCTAACGGCCTGCGGAACGGCGACCCTCCAGGCCAGCACTGAGTACCAAACGGTGACTCCCAGTGCTGACGGCATTGGCCGAGTTTACCTGGGCCGAGAAATTGCCCAGACCATGGGCCATCAGGGGGCTGGCTGGCTCGATCGCCCCAGTCGAGTGCTGCAAGAGCGGCCCCAGGTGGCGATCGCCGCCCTCGACCTCTCCCCCACCGATATCGTGGCCGATGTGGGGGTGGGTACGGGCTACTTCGCCCGCCGCATTGCGCCCCTGGTGCCCCAAGGCAAAGTGCTGGCCGTGGATATTCAGCCCGAAATGCTGGCCATGCTCCAGGCCGAGGAGGCTAAGGGCATCGAGAATGTGGAGCCGATACTGGGGCAGCCCAACAATCCCAATCTGCCGCCTACCTCCATTGACCTAGCGCTGATGGTCGATGCCTACCACGAGTTTGCCAACCCTCGCGAGGTGATGGAAGGTGTGGTGACGGCCCTTAAGCCCGGTGGGCGAGTGGTGCTGGCGGAGTACAAAGCTGAAAACCCCATGGTGATGATCAAGCGGCTGCACAAGATGAGCGTAGCCCAGGTGCGCCGCGAAATGGCCGCCGTCGGCCTGAACTGGGTGAAGACCGACGATCGCCTACCCGAGCAGCATCTGCTGTTCTTTCAAAAGCCAGCTTAAGCAGCCCGTGTGAGACAATTAATTATTATTGATAATCGAGATCCAAGGATATTGACCCATGCTGAAGCGGCTGGCCACGGTGCTTTTGATTGTTTTTGCTGTCACCCTCCAGGGCTGTGTGGGTGGCGGTGGTGGTCTTCAGGCCTACGCCGACCAATATTCAGGCTACGAGTTTATGTACCCCACTGGCTGGGTTGAGGTCAAAGTGCCCGGTGCTGCCGAAATCGTGTTTCACGACATCATTCACGAGACCGAGAATATCAGCGTGGTGATCAGCGAAGTACCCGAGGGCAAAGACCTTGATGCCCTTGGCACCCCCACCGAAGTGGGCTACAAACTCTCCAAGAGCTTCAGCGCCCTGTCGGGGGATGAGAGCAGCGTCAATTTGCTCAGCGCCCAGCGCATTAACACCGCTGACGATAAAACCTACTACATTCTTGAATATTTGGCTGACCTGCCCGCTGGGCCGCGCCACAACCTGGCCAGCGCCATTGTGCGCCGAGGCAAGCTCTACACCTTCAACGCCTCCACCGATGAAGGCCGCTGGGAGAAAGTCCGCGACCTGATGAAGCAGTCGGTAGCCTCTTTTAAGGTGTCCTAGGGTTAATCTCGCTGATTTGATGTCCTCGACGCTCAGCTGATAGGGAAATTCTGCAACTGGCTAATACACCAGTGTGCCTAACTTCTCCGCGTCCTTGCTGTAGAAGGTCTACTCTAGTTCCCGCCCTTGTTTGGCGGGTAGGGAAAATCTCAGCGGCAAACGCTTTCAGCATGAAAACCTTGTGTAGTCTCTATCTTGAAATAACTCCCTTCAATCGCCGTCACAGTTAGCTATGCCTACTTCCCCTCGCCCCCAGTTTGTTCTCGCTTCAGCCTCAAAGGGCCGTCGCCTGCTGCTGGTAGGGGCAGGCATTCACCCTTTTGTGTGTCCCAGCAACTTTGACGAAGATCAAGTCCCTGTCACCGACCCACCCAAATATGTGGCCACCCTGGCCCGCTGCAAGGCTGAATCGGTTGCGCCTCAGTTTCCCAGTGCTCTGGTGCTGGGGTGCGACTCGGTGATGGCCTTTCGGGGCAAAATCTACGGCAAGCCCAAAGATCGGGAGGATGCGATCGCCCGCTGGCAAGCGATGCGAGGCCAGTCCTGCGAGATCCACACCGGCCATGCCCTGATCGCCCCCCAGGGCACAACCCTGGTGCGCAGTGCCGTCACCCGCGTTTATTTTTCTGAGGTTGACGACGCCACGATCGTAGCCTACGTCAACTCGGGAGAGCCCTTGGCCTGTGCTGGCGCCTTCTCCATCGACGGCAAAGGGGGCCTGCTGATCGAAAAAATTGAGGGTTGCCACACCAACGTCATTGGCCTCAGCCTGCCGCTGCTGCGCTCTATGCTAGAGGAACTCGGCTACCGGGCAACGGAGTTCTGGTAGGGTTCTTTTTCCGATACTATGAAGGGATGCTCAAAATTGAGCGACCTTATGCTGGGGCTTGACGTCAGATATTCGTCTCGATGGGGTCGCAGGGTGATAAGGTTTTTTGTTGTCGATTAATCTGTACAAAGAGGCGTTGGAGAACCATGAGCGCAGAGACTTTTGAAAAGGTCAAAAAGATTGTCAGCGAGCAGCTAGGGGTTGAGGAGGCTGATGTTAAGCCCGAAGCTAGCTTCGCCAACGACCTGGGCGCCGATTCCCTCGATACCGTAGAGCTGGTTATGGCTCTGGAAGAAGAATTTGGCATCGAAATTCCCGATGAAGCGGCAGAGGGCATTGCCACCGTGCAGGATGCTGTCAACTTCATCGAAGACAAAGCCGCCTAGGCTGTCCCCAATCCCAGCAGTTGGCCTGGGAATAGAGTAGCGCCTGTACTGGCGGACATGGGGGGGAATCGAGGGTTGCCCCCCATGCCACTGGTTTTACAGCTGGCCAGCCCGGCCCCTTTAACCTCGACCTGGTTTACCTGAAATTTGGCTATGGCAAACTCTGACTCAAAGCGCGTTGTGGTAACCGGCATGGATGCCATTACCCCCATTGGTAACGACCTGGAGGAGTATTGGGCTGGGCTAGTGGCCGGGCGCAGCGGCACGGCTCGCATTACCCACTTCGACCCTTCCCAGCACGCATCGCAAATTGCGGCGGAGGTCAAGGGGTTTGACCCAGGCGACTTTCTTGACAAGAAAGAAGTCAAGCGCATGGATCGCTTCTCCCAGTTTGCGGTGATTGCTGGCCAGCGCGCCCTGAAGCATTCTGGACTCACCATTACCGATCTCAACGCCGAGCAGATTGGCACCTGCATTGGTTCTGGCATCGGTGGCCTCAAGGTCTTAGAAGACCAGCAGGAGATCTATCTCAATCGTGGCCCCAGCCGCTGTAGCCCCTTCATGATTCCGATGATGATCGCCAATATGGCGGCGGGGCTCACCGCCATTCACACTGGGGCTAAGGGGCCGAGCACCTGTGCCGTCACGGCCTGTGCCGCTGGCTCTAACGCCATTGGCGACGCCTTTCGGCTGATTCAGCACGGCTATGCCCAGGCGATGATCTGCGGTGGCACCGAGGCGGCGGTCACGCCCCTGTCGGTGGCGGGCTTTGCCTCGGCCCGCGCCCTCTCCACTCGCAACGACGACCCCGCCACCGCCAGCCGCCCCTTTGACAAGACCCGCGATGGCTTTGTGATCGGCGAAGGCTGCGGCATTTTGATCCTCGAAGAACTGGAGCACGCCCTAAGCCGGGGGGCGACTATTTACGGTGAAATCGTTGGCTACGGCATGACCTGCGACGCTTACCACATGACCTCTCCGGTACCTGGCGGGATGGGTGCGGCTCGCTGCATTCAGCTGGCGCTAAAGGATGCTGGCATTTCGCCTGGGGAGATTAGCTATATCAATGCCCACGGTACCAGTACAGGGGCCAATGACCCCACTGAAACCCAGGCGATCAAAACCGCCCTGGGGGATGTGGCCTATAAGGTGGCGGTGAGCTCGACTAAGTCGATGACCGGGCACCTGCTCGGGGGCTCGGGGGGAATTGAGGCGGTGGCGACCTGTCTGGCGATCGCTAACGACATTGCCCCGCCCACCATCAACCTCCACGATCCTGACCCCGACTGCGACCTCGACTATATTCCCAACCAAAGCCGCCCGATGCCGATTGAGGTGGCGATTTCCAACTCCTTTGGCTTCGGGGGCCACAACGTTACCCTGGTGTTTAAGAAATACCGTAGCTAGAGCTACGGATCGAATCACTTAATAGGTATAATGACCTAAAACGTGCCGTCCGGCACCTGAGCTTTGTGCCTTGCCTAGCCAGAGGGTATTGACAATCGTCTGGTTGCGGGGTCTGCTGAGAGGCAAGGCTGTGTGTGGGGTCTTGATCGATTTAGGCCGATACCTTTGTTAGCCCCTGGGCTAGTCCTAGTGCTGCGTGCTGCTGCTCCGAAAAACCGTCGTTAAGCTGTTGAACCTATGGCTGTTGCAACCCAATCCCTGGAAGAACTCTGTATTAATTCCATTCGCTTCTTAGCGATTGATGCGGTGGAGAAGGCCAAATCTGGCCACCCCGGTCTGCCCATGGGGGCTGCGCCCATGGCCTACGTGCTGTGGGATAAGTTCATGCGGGTCAACCCCAAGAACCCCCAGTGGTTTAACCGCGATCGCTTTGTCCTCTCCGCAGGCCACGGCTGCATGCTGCAGTACGCCCTGCTCTACCTGAGCGGCTTTGACAGTGTGACGCTGGATGACATCAAGCAGTTCCGCCAGTGGGGCGCTCGCACCCCCGGCCACCCCGAGAACTTTGAGACTCCGGGTATCGAAGTTACCACCGGCCCTCTGGGTCAGGGCATTGCCAACGCCGTCGGTCTGGCCATGGCCGAGGCTCACCTAGCCGCTAAGTTCAACAAGCCCGACGTCACCCTGGTAGACCACTACACCTACGTGATTTTGGGCGACGGCTGCAACATGGAAGGGGTTTCTGGCGAAGCCTGCTCGTTGGCGGGTCACCTGGGTCTGGGCAAGCTGATCGCCCTCTACGATGACAACCACATCTCCATCGACGGCTCCACCGATATCTCCTTCACCGAAGACGTGGGCAAGCGCTTTGAGGCCTATGGTTGGCACGTGGTGCACGTGGAGAACGGCAATACGGATTTGGATGCCATTGCGGCTGCGATCGAAGAGGCCAAATCGGTCAGCGATCGCCCCTCCATGATTAAAGTCACCACCACCATCGGCTACGGTTCCCCCAACAAGCAAAACACCGCTGGGGTTCACGGTGCGGCCCTGGGCGGCGACGAGATCAAGCTCACCCGCGAGAACCTGGGCTGGAGCTACGGCGACTTCGAAGTGCCCGAAGACGCGCTCAACCACATGCGCAAAGCGGTTGAGCGCGGCGCTAGCCTTCAAGCCGAGTGGGAAGAAACCCTCGCCACCTACCGCACTAAGTACGCCGCCGAGGCCGCCGAGTTCGAGCGCATGCTGGCGGGCCAGCTGCCTGAGGGCTGGGCCGACGCGCTGCCCACCTATACCCCCGCCGACAAGGCTCTGGCGACCCGCAAGAACTCCGAGGTCACCCTCAACGCTCTGGCTCCGGCCATCCCTGAGTTGATCGGGGGCTCTGCTGACCTCACCCACTCGAACCTGACCGAGCTGAAGATCTCCGGCAGCTTCCAGAAAGGGGCCTACGAAAACCGCAACCTGCGCTTTGGTGTGCGCGAGCACGGCATGGGCGCGATCTGCAACGGCATTGCCCTGCACAACTCGGGCCTGATTCCCTACTGCGCCACCTTCCTGGTGTTTGCCGACTACATGCGGGCGGCCATTCGCCTGTCGGCCCTCTCCCAGGCCGGGGTGATCTACGTCATGACTCACGACTCCATCGGTCTGGGCGAAGACGGCCCTACCCACCAGCCGGTGGAAACCATCGCCTCCCTGCGGGCCATTCCCAACCTGATCGTGATTCGCCCCGCCGACGGCACGGAAACCTCTGGGGCCTATAAAATTGCCGTCGAGCACCGCAAAACCCCCACGCTGATGGCCTTTAGCCGTCAAAACCTGCCCAACCTGCCTGGCTCTTCCATTGAGGGTGTGGCCAAGGGTGCCTACACCGTCGATGACTGCGATGGCACCCCCGACCTGATTTTGATCGGTACCGGCAGCGAAGTCAGCCTCTGCGTAGAGGCCGCCAAAGAACTGCGAACCGCAGGTACTAAGGTGCGCGTAGTGTCTATGCCCTCTTGGGAGCTGTTTGACGCCCAGGACGCCGCCTACCAGGAGTCGGTGCTGCCCAAGGCTGTCACCAAGCGCCTGGCGGTGGAAGCGGGGATCACCATGGGCTGGTGCCGCTACGTCGGTGCCGAGGGCGATGTCATCGGTGTCGATCGCTTTGGAGCCTCGGCCCCTGGCGACCTAGTAATGGAAAAATTTGGCTTCACCGTTGAGAACGTAGTCAGCCGGGCCAAGGCACTGCTGGGCTAGGAGTTTTAGGTCGGCCTCTGATACCGAGAAGATTGACCAGCTAAAGGCCCTAGGGTTCAGTCAAACCCCTGGGGCTTTTGGCTGTTTATCTGCCCGCTCAGGTTGTTATGCGAGGCGTTTGTAAAACCCGAGTAGACGCTGAGTCTGCCGGACGAGGTCGGGCAGAGATTACAGTATGGATGGTGTAATTGCACTCTGGGGTGATTGTCGCTCACCCAGAAGGCAACGCACCTGCTGGTGATTCCTGGAATATTGCGTGAGCTCGGGGATGACATGCTATGGTCAACCGCTTCAAAATTGGGACGCGTATTGGGGCCGGGTTCGCCCTGGGGCTGACCGTCTTGGCTGTACTTGGTGCGGTTGCCTACCGAACAACCACCGATCTGATTCGCAATGCCCAGCAGGAGAAGGCTTCATATCAGATTTTGGGGTACCTCAATGACCTGGAAACGGATCTGGTCAACGCTGAAACGGGGCAGCGGGGCTATTTAATTACGGGGCAGCCGCGATACCTAGAGCCCTACGAAAAAGCCCTGACGCAAATTGCCGATAACTACGAGCTGTTGCGTCAACTTACCGCAGATGATGCGGCCATCCACAGCCGTTTGGTAGTTCTAAAGCCGGTGATCGATGCCAGACTCGCTCGGCTGCGCGAAGGTATTCGACTGCGAGAGACAGATGGATTTACGGCGGCCCAAAACTTTATTTTGACCGATAGTGGTCGCCAGCTGATGGAGCAGCTCCGTGACCTGATTGCTGAATTAGAAGAGCAAGAGAGAGAGCTGCTTGAGGAGCGTGCAGCCCAAGCTCAGCTGTCAGCCCAAAGAACGCTTTATACCGTTTCGTTTGGGGTGCCGGTATCGTTTGTGATTCTGTCGCTGGTGGGTTGGGGGCTGTCGCGCAATATCTCTAGACCGCTGCGCAACCTGTCTGATACTGCAGAACAGCTCGCTGCTGGCAACCTGGCCATTACGCTGCCCGATAGTGCCGACCAGGATGAAACCGGCATTTTGACCCGCACGTTTAACCAGATGGTGACCAACCTGCGGGAGACGATTCGCGCTAACGAAGAGCAGCGCTGGCTGAAGTCTAACCTGGCGGACTTGTCGCAGCAGTTGCAGGGGCAGCGCAGTCTTGAAACCCTAGCAGAGCTGATGTTGACCTATGTCGCGCCCTTGGTAGACGCGCAGCAGGGGGTGCTGTATCTGCTAGACTCTGCCAGCGAACCGCCCCGACTTAAGCTGTTGAGCAGCTACGCCTACCAGGAGCGCAAGCACCTGTCGAACGAATTTAACCTGGGGGAAGGGCTGGTGGGCCAGTGCGCCCTAGAGAAGCAGCGCATTGTGCTGACCCAGGTGCCAGAGGACTACATCCAGATTCGCTCTGGGCTGGGCTCGGCAGTGCCCCTCACCATTGTGGTGCTGCCCATCATGTTTGAGAACGCGGTGAAGGGGGTGCTAGAACTGGCGTCTTTTCACCGCTTTGATGACTTGCAGCTGACCTTTTTGGATGAGGCCAGCGAGGTGGCGGGGGTGATGATCAACGCGATCGCCGCCTACATGCAAACCCAAAGACTGCTAGAGCGATCGCAGGTGCTGACCGAAGAGCTGCGCCAGCAGCAGGAAGAGCTGTTGCAGAGCAATCAGCTGCTCGAAGAGCGCACCCAGTCGCTGCAAGAGTCGGAACTAGAGCTCCAGCAGCAGCAGGAAGAATTGCAGCAGTCGAACGAAGAGCTGCAGCAGCTCAACGAGGAGCTAGAAGAGAAAGCCGAGCTGCTAGAAACCCAGAAGCAGCAGGTGGAGCGCAAAAACCACGAGATTGAGCTGGCCCGTCAGGAGCTTGAGAATCAGGCTAGCCAGCTGGCCCAGTCGTCGCGCTATAAGTCAGAGTTTTTGGCCAACATGTCCCACGAGCTGCGCACGCCCCTCAACAGTCTGCTGATTTTGGCCAAAATGCTCAGCGACAACGGCGACGGCAACCTCACCGAAAAGCAGGTGGACTATAGCCGCACGATCCACTCTGCCGGGGTAGACCTGCTCTCGCTGATCAACGATATTCTCGACATGGCTAAAATCGAGTCGGGCACCATGGAGGTGGCGATCGAGTCGCTGGCCTTTACGGCAATTCAGTTTGAGCTAGAGCGCACCTTTCAGCCGACCGCTGCCAGCAAGGGGCTGCGGTTTGAGGTCGTTGTGGATGCGGGGCTGCCCACCACCCTGGCCACCGACCCTCGGCGGCTACAGCAGGTGCTCAAAAATCTGATTTCCAACGCCATCAAGTTTACGGAGCAGGGCCAGGTCACGGTGGATATTTTTCCGGTAGCCGAGGAGCGGGTGGCCTTTGCGGTCACCGATACCGGCATTGGCATTCCGTCAGAGAAACAGTACACCGTTTTCGGGGCGTTTCAGCAGGCCGACGGCACCACCAGCCGCCGCTATGGCGGGACGGGGCTGGGGCTGTCGATCAGCCTACAGCTGGCCCAGTTGCTAGGGGGCAGTCTGGAGCTGCAAAGTGAGCCCAGCCAGGGCAGTACCTTTACGCTGTATCTGCCCCTGCGCTACGTCGCCCCCTCGAGCGATGGAGAGGTGTTGCAGATTAGGGCGCAGGGTGAGGGAGCAAAGCTAACTCCCCAGGTTCGTCGCGCCGCTGCCGCTGAATTTACCCCGGCTACGGCCGTATCCCCAGGCGAGGATCTGCTGCCTGCCCTGCCGACTAACCTGGAGGACGATCGGGCGCGGCTGTCGCCGGGGGGGCAAGATGCGACTGAGCGGGTGCTGCTGGTGATTGAGGATGACCCCAACTTCGCCCGCATTTTGTTAGATATGGCGCGGGGGCAGGGGTTTAAGGTGTTGATTGCGCTCCAGGGGCAGACCGGGCTAACCCTGGCCCAGCAGTATGTGCCCAACGCCATTACCCTCGATCTGCACCTGCCCGATATGGATGGGCTGACGGTGCTGGAACAGCTCAAGCACAACCCCACTACTCGCCATATTCCGGTTCACATTCTGACGGTGAACGACGAGCAGCAGCAGGAATTTCAGATGGGGGCGATCGCCCATATTCAAAAGCCCGTTGCGCCGGAAATTTTGACCCAGACCCTGATCGACATCAAGCAGTTTGTGGAGCGCCGGGTGCGCTACCTGCTGGTGATTGAAGATGACCCGGTGCAGGCCCAGAGCATTATTGAGCTGATTGGCGGCGGCGATGTCACCAGCACCGCCGTACACACCGGTGCTGCCGCCCTAGAGACCCTGCGATCGCAGCCCTGCGACTGCATTGTGCTCGACCTGGGCCTGCCCGACATGAATGGCTTTGACCTGCTGGAGCAGATCAAGCAAGATCCGGCCCTGGTGCGGCTGCCGATCATTGTCTACACCGGCAAAGACCTGACCGAGGCGGAGGCAACCCAGCTGCGCCGCCTAGCCGAAACCATCATCATCAAAGATGTGCGATCGCCCGAGCGGCTGCTGGATGAAACTGCCCTGTTTTTGCACCGGGTACAGGCCAACCTGCCGCCGACCCAGCAGCAAATGCTAGAGCGATTGCAGCACAGCGACCCGGCCCTGGCGGGCAAAAAAGTGCTGATTATCGACGATGACGTGCGCAATATTTTTGCCCTCACCAGCCTGCTGGAGCAGTACGAGATGGTCGTGGTGTTCGCCGAAAACGGGCGCGAAGGCATCGAAACCCTGCGGGCCAACCCCGACGTCGGCATCGTGCTGATGGATGTGATGATGCCCGAGCTCGACGGTTACGAAACCACCCGGCTGATCCGCAAACAGGAGCAGTTTCGATCGCTGCCGATCATTGCTCTGACCGCTAAAGCCATGCAGGGCGATCGCGACAAGTGTATCGAAGCCGGGGCCTCCGACTACATCACCAAGCCTGTCGATACGGAGCAGCTGTTGACGCTGCTGCGCCTGTGGTTATACCAGTAGCGGTGGCCGTCAAGTTCCTCCCTTGGATATACTCTTTAAGGGAAAATTGAGCGACAATAGAACAGGCTCAAGGCCAGCCTAGTACAGCAATTTTGGCTGAGATGGGCGTATCTTGACAACAGCTTTAAGCAAGTGGTTTGAACGGGCTATGGGGTGCTGGCGGCGATTTTGAAACCAGACGATTTGGACGTTCACTTGCTCGTTGAAGGGCTATATCATCGGTATGGCTACGATTTTCGCAATTATGCTCCGGCCTCGCTCAAGCGCCGCATTCAAAGCTTTCTCAGAACTGATGGAATCGCCACTGTAGCCGAATTGCAGGCTCAGGCTTTGACCGATCGCGCCTGTGCCGAACGGCTGCTGCTGGGGCTGACGGTCAACACCACGTCCATGTTTCGCGACCCGAGCTTCTACGTGGCTTTCCGGCAGCAGGTGGTGCCGCTGCTGCGCACCTATCCCTTTTTTCGCATTTGGCATGCGGGTTGCTCCACCGGGCAGGAAGTTTATTCCATGGCGATTTTGCTGCAAGAGGAAGGGCTTTACCACCGCTGCCGCATCTATGCCACCGATGCCAACGACCGAGTTTTGCAAATTGCTCGGCAGGGCATCTATCCCTCCAAGCAAATGCAGGACTATACCCAACTGTACTTAAAAGCCGGTGGTCAGCGCACTTTTTCAGAGTACTATACGGCCAAATACAATAATGTTATTCTGCGGCCTGCTCTCCGGGAGCGGGTGGTTTTCGGCGAACACAATTTGGTGACCGATGGCTCATTTAATGAGTTCAACGTCATCCTCTGTCGCAATGTGCTGATTTACTTCAATCAAACCCTGCAAAATCAGGTTCACGAGCTGTTTTATAACAGTTTGTGTAAGTTTGGCATTCTCGGTTTGGGCAAGCAGGAAACCATTCGGTTTACGAAGTATGAAACGACCTACGAGGATTTGGCAAAAGCTGAAAAGCTGTATAGGAGGCGCAATTAGTGGCCTATGACCTGATTGCGATTGGTACTTCCCTTGGCGGATTGTCGGCCCTAAAAATGCTACTGGGCGCTCTCCCCCAAGATTTTTCTGCGGCGCTGGCCGTTGTGCAGCATCGTCACCGTGAGTCTGACCCAGGGTTGGGTGCTTTTTTGCAGCAGTTTACGCTGCTTCCAGTGCATGAAGTTGAAGATAAAGAACGTATCCAGGCGGGGCATGTTTACCTGGCCCCTGCCGACTATCATTTACTGGTAGAATACGGATATTTTTCTTTGTCTATTGATGAGCCGGTTTCCTACGCGCGCCCGTCAATTGATGTGTTGTTAGAGTCGGCTGCTGGTAGCTACAACGAACGTGTGATTGGTGTGATTTTGACCGGAGCTAACCAGGATGGAGTAAAAGGTCTATCGACCCTGAAGGCGCGGGGCGGAGTCGCCATTGTGCAAGACCCAGCCACGGCGGAGAGTCCGGTGCTGCCCAGGGCGGCGATCGCCGCGATCGCCGTTGACGCCGTATTGCCCCTCTCTCAAATTGCCCCCCACTTAATTCATCTCTGCACAGCAACAGGAGGTGAGTGATGCAAATCGAGTCAACCGTCAACATTCTCCTCGTCGACGATCAGCCCGAAAACCTGGTGGCTCTAGAGGCTATTTTGGGCGAACTAGGAGCCAATTTAGTCAAATCGACTTCGGGAGAGGAGGCGCTGCGCTGTCTGCTGCAAGACGACTTCGCGGTGATTTTGCTGGATGTGCAAATGCCTCAAATGGACGGTTTTGAGGTGGCCACGCTAATTCGCCATCGCCAGCGATCGCGCGACACGCCAATTATTTTTCTCACCGCCTTTAGCAGCAACGAACAGTTTATGTTTAAGGGCTATGCCCTGGGGGCCGTAGACTACTTAATCAAGCCGATTGCGCCCAACATTTTGCTGTCAAAGGTCGCTATTTTTATTGAGCTCTTTAAAAAGACCGAAGCCCTGCGACAAAAAACAGAAATTTTGCAGCGGCAGGCCACTCAATTAGAGGCGATTAACACTGAGCTGCAAATGAGTGAAGAGCGGTTTCGCCTGCTCAGTGCCTGTTCTCCGCTGGGGGTGTTTGTCACCGATACGGAGGGCCGCTGCCTCTACACCAACCCCCGCTATCAATCTATTTGTGGCTCAGCCGAGGCTGTCCCTGAGCAGAGCTGGCTGGGCTCTGTGCACCCCGACGATTCAGCGATCGCCCAATCGACCTGGCACGCCTTCATGGCCGACGGGCAGGAATATTCCCAGGAGTTTCGGGTTCAAGCCGGGGATGATGGCTGTCGCTGGGTTTCGGTGCGCTCGGCGCGCCTGGTGTCGGAGCAAAGGCAGTTTCTCGGCTATGTGGGCACCGTTGAAGACATTACCGAGCGCAAGCAGGCCGAGGCCGCCAATGCCCAGGTGATTCGCGAGCAGGCGGCCCGCCAAGAGGCAGAGACGGCCAACCGCATGAAGGACGAGTTTATTGCGGTGCTCTCCCACGAGCTGCGGACACCGCTAAACTCGATTTTGGGTTGGTCGCACCTGCTGCGATCGCGCAACCTAGACCCGCAAAAAACCGACTACGCCATCACCACGATCGAGCGCAACGCCATTGCCCAAAAACAGCTGATCGAAGACATTCTCGACGTCTCCCAGATTGTCCGGGGCAAGCTCCAACTCCACTGCCAGCCGCTGGATCTGGCGGCGATCGCCCAGGCCGCATTAGAAACGGTGCGGCCAGCGGCGGAGGCCAAGGCGATCGCTCTAGTTGACAATGTTCAAGACACCGCCCGCCTAGAGATTGTGGGCGACGCCCTGCGGTTGCAGCAGGTGATCTGGAACCTGCTTACCAACGCGATCAAATTTACCCCTCAGCAGGGGCGCGTAGATCTGCAGCTCTCGGTGGTACCCGACCTGCCTGAGAACCTAGCAACTTCCTCAGATGCCTATGCCCCAGGCTACGCTCAGATGCGCATCAGCGATACGGGCATGGGTATTGACGCCGACTTTTTGCCTCACATTTTCGATCGGTTTCGCCAGGCCGACAGCAGCACCACCCGCGCCCAGGGAGGGCTAGGGCTAGGGCTAGCGATCGTTTACTATCTAGTAGAGCAGCACCAGGGCTACGTCTGGGCCGAAAGCTCTGGGGTCAATCAAGGCACCACCTTTACTGTGGCCCTGCCGCTGGTGCCCTCACCGTTCGACCCCCTGCCCTCACCGTCGGCTGACAACAAACTCGCCGAGGCTGGCCCTCATGCCCTGGCGAATATGGCGATCTTGATCATTGACGATGACACCGACACCCGCGATTATTTAACCTTTTTGCTCGCTTCTCAGGGGGCGGTGGTCACGGCAGCAGCCACCGCCCAGGAGGGCTTTCACCTGTTGAGTACGACCCAGCCAGCGCTGCTGCTGTGCGATATCAGCATGCCCGATATGGATGGCTACACCCTGATCCAAAAAATTAGAACGCAGCTGCCCGACCCCCAGGCTCAGATTCCGGCGATCGCCATTACCGCCCACGCCCGCGTCTCTGACCAGGCCCACGCCCTGGCCACCGGGTTTCAGCACCATCTGCCTAAGCCGGTGGAGGCGGAAGTGCTGATTCAAACAATCCTTCAAGTGACCGGGACGGTGTTCTAAATGGGCGGCTGAGCCCTCACCCTTGCCAGAAGAACCAAATCTTGGTACACCTGTGCCATGTCTTCAGGCCGCACCCACGATCGCATTACCCTTTGGGCCTTACCCCTGGTGGTGTTGGCTGCCTTTCGCGTCACCCTCAACGGCCCGCTGACCGCCGTGGTCTGTCTAGGATTTTTGCTGGGCGGCTGGATGCTCGGCCCCGACCTCGACATTCACTCAGTGCAGTACAAACGCTGGGGCTGGCTTAGGTGGATCTGGCTCCCCTACCGGGGCCGCATTCGCCACCGATCGCACTGGTCCCATGGGCCGATCCTAGGCACCGTGGTACGAGTGCTCTACCTGTCCCTATGGCTGAGCTTCGGCGGGCTGCTGCTCGTCAATCTGCTCAACAGCGCCCAGCGCACCGCCCTTTCCTGGGGAGATTTGATCGACGGTCTGGCCTGGGCCTTAACTGCCTACTGGCCCTGGTGGCTGGCCCTGGTGGTGGGGTTAGAACTCGGTGCCCTCAGTCACTATGTAGCCGACTGGATATTCTCCGCATCTAAGGGCAAGCGGCGGGCAAAGAAACGGCGGCGGTAGTTGAGGTGAAGTGGGAAGAGAATAGGTGGCTAGTTTTGAGTTTTGAATGCTTTCCATACTCCAAAAACTCAAAACTTAAAACTAAGCATTCAAAACTGATTTGTCCCCATCACTCCATCACTCCATTACCCCATCACCCCTTCATCTACCCCTCCACCGGCGGTGATTTCTCCCACCGATCGCCCTCCACCACTGTATGCACCTCCCACTCAGGGCTGGGCTGAGGGTAGTCTTGGCGAAAATGGCCGCCCCGGCTCTCGGTGCGAAAGGCGGCGCTGTTGAGAATCAGCCAGGCGATGTCGTAGAGGTTGCCCAGTTCGCCCCAGGCTCGCACCAGCGGCCAGTCGAGGGTATTGGGTAGAGAATAGGTCTGGCCGGGCGATAGCTGGTGGAGGGCCTGCCAGGGGTGTTGCTGCCACTCGGCGCGCCACTGGCTGAGGGTGGCGATCGCCCCCTCCAGCCGCCCCTGCTCACGGCTAATAGCTGCCGCGTCCCACATTAGCTGGGTCAGTTGCTCTCGTTGCTGATGAATCGTTGCTAGCGCGTCTGCGGCGGTGTTCTGGGGCCAGAGCAGGGCCGCCTCATCTAGGGCTGAAATCTCCCTCGTCACGGCCTGTTGATTCCTGTTGTTACCCGATGCTAAGGGCAGGTTGGCCAGTTCAGCGCCGTAGACCAGGCATTCCAGCAGGGAGTTGCTGGCCAGACGGTTGGCCCCATGCACCCCGGTGCTGGCGTTTTCGCCCACGGCATAGAGGCCCGGAATCGTGGTTTGGCTTCGGAGATCTGTGGTGATGCCGCCCATCCAGTAGTGGGCGGCGGGGGAAACCGGCACGGGGTTGATGAGGGGGTCGATGCCCCAGGTGCGGCACACCTGCAAGATGTTGGGAAAGCGGTACTGCAAGCGATCGCGCGGTATGGGCCGCATGTCGAGCCACACGCGGCTGTCCCCCGTCTTTTGCAGGTGGTGAAAAATGGCGCGGCTGACCACATCGCGCGGGGCCAGCTCACCGTCGGCATGGTAGTCGAAGGCAAAGCGGTAGCCCTGGCGATCGACCAGGTGTGCGCCTTCCCCCCGCACCGCTTCGCTGATTAAAAAGGGCGGTGCCCCCGGCTCCGCCAGGGAGGTGGGATGAAACTGAACAAATTCTAAATCGCGCAGCTGGGCTCCGGCCCGCCAGGCCATGGCCACGCCATCGCCCGTGCTGGCGGCGGGGTTGGTGGTCTGGGCATAGACCTGGCCGCCGCCGCCGGTCGCAAGCACCGTGGCCTGGGCCGCCAGCCACTGAAGCTGATGATTGTGGGCCACTAGCGCCCCCTGGCAGCGGCCCTCGACCATCCACAGGTCGAGGGCAAAGGCGCTTTCAAATACGGTAATGTTGGGCCGCTGAAGCACGGCCTCGGCCAGAATCGAGACGATCGCCCGCCCGGTAGTATCGGCGGCGTGGAGCACGCGGCGGCGGGAGTGGGCCGCCTCTAGGGTCATGGCCAGCTGGCCCTCGGTGCGATCGAAGGCGACCCCCAAATCCACCAGGCGCTGGATACAGGGGGCAGCCTTGCTGGCCAGGTGCTCGACGGCTGGGGGATCGCACAGCCCGGCTCCGGCCACCAGGGTATCGGCCACGTGGAGCGAGACCGCATCGTCTGCACCAATGGCGGCGGCAATACCCCCCTGGGCCCAATCGCTAGCAGAAATTGACAGGGTGTCTTTGGTCACCAGGCCAATACGCCACTGGGGCGGAATCGATAGCGCCGAGTAAAGTCCGGCGGCACCTCCTCCAATCACCAGCACGTCAAAGTCGTGATTATCGGGGTGATTGGGGGGTGGCGCAAGCGGCGACAAATCAGGCTGGGTCAAAGACGACTCCCAAGAATGATTCAAACAGTAGGGTGCTAAAAACCCTGGCTAACCAGCGTTGACCTTGGGCCAACCTGACCAACCAGGGCTGCTAAAGGCGGCTCAGCCAAACAGGGGAATGGCCCGCTGTCTACTTGTAAACGCCGTTGTTGAAGCGATCGCCACCTTCCACAAACGCGGAGTCGGGCACAGTAACCGTGAAGTTATCCAGGTTCTTACGCAGAATCTCAATCTGAGGGTCGCTCAGACCGGGCAGGTCGAGCACGTCGTCAACGCTCTCGTAAGGAGCATTGAGCAGAATCTTGCGCGCCAGGGTGGGATACAGCCCAGGAAACTTTCTAAAGCCCTGTACGTTGGCATTGTTCAGGTCCAATTTGGCCCCGTATTCTGTCTTAAGCTTGGCGTCTACCGCGTTCTGCGGCGATTCTGCCAGCCAGGCCGTGGCCACAATAGGGGCGCTCAGGAGGTCTGCCCCAAAGATGGGCTGTGCTACAGCGGGGCTACTCACCCAACCTAACAGCACTGCCAGCGCAACGAGTAGGCCAACCAGTTGTTTCATTTACCCTAATCCTCTCCTACCAGTGTGAATGACTATACACAGCATTTCTAAGAGACTACCATTTCCCCGGCCCCCCAGCGGAGAAAGAAGGCCATCGGGCCGTTGCGGTTCTGCTCAGGGAGATTCTGGGGGCAGGCGCTCTAACTCTTCGGCGTAGTACTCGCCAATATCTTGTCCGCGCAGCAAAATTTGCTCGTACCGAATGGTCGCCCGCAGGGTGACGGGCTCCCCCTGGGGCGGCGGGGCCGCAGCGCTGAGCACCCAGATGGAGCCCGAGTCATCGGCCAGTTCATACAGTCCCTGGCCCACCAGGGGCAGATGGCGACCGACGGTGCCAGCTAGGTATAGCCTATCGCGGCGGCTCTGGCCGGCCTCCCCAATCGGGGTGACGGGATCCATCCAGGCGAGGCCGGGCCAGGTGCTGAGGCGATCGCGCAGCGCATAGCCCACCGTGGCATCGACGCTGGCTCCGCAGCTGGTGACGGCCACCAGGGCCAAGCCAACCACTCCGTAGTAGGTAAACTGACGCTTTAGGTAGTTCATAGCAGCTTTTTGAGGCGCTGAGCGGCGATCGCAGGCGTTTAGAGGATCAAAATCTGAGACACTGAGAAGGCGTCGAATCCTTGACGAGGGCAAAGTTTGCCTTAGGGTTTCAACTGCGATCGTTTCCGAGATACAGGTTAGCGCACCCGGCCATGACCCAACTGCTCGACGGCAAAGCCCTGGCGGCCAAAATTCAGACCGATCTGGCCACCACTGTTCAGTCCTTCATTGCCCAGGGGCACCGTTCCCCTGGGCTGGCGGTGATCATGGTGGGCGACAACCCCGCCAGCGCCGCCTACGTGCGCAACAAAGAGCGGGCCTGTAGCCGGGTGGGCATCGCCTCCTACGGCAAGCATCTGCCCGCCACCGTCTCCCAGCAGGAGGTGGCTGACCTGATTCAGCAGCTCAATGGCGACCCCAACGTAGACGGCATTTTGGTGCAGCTGCCCCTGCCCGACCATCTCGATGCGGTGGCGCTGCTGCTCACCATTGACCCCGATAAAGATGCCGACGGGCTGCACCCCATCAATCTAGGACGGCTGGTGCGCGGCGAACCGGGCCTGCGCAGCTGCACCCCCTATGGCGTGATGCGGCTGCTACAGGCCGCTAAAATTGACCCCGCTGGGGCCACCGCCGTGGTAGTGGGGCGCAGTATTCTCGTCGGTAAGCCCATGGCCCTGATGCTGCTAGAGGCCAACGCCACCGTGACTATGGCTCATTCGCGCACCCCCGATTTAGCCTCGGTGATGCGGCAAGCTGATATTCTAGTGGCGGCGGTGGGCCGCCCCGGTATGATTACTGCTGCTGACGTTAAGCCCGGCAGTGTTGTCATTGATGTGGGCATTAACCGAGTCGAGCAGCCCGACGGCTCAGCTCGGCTGGTGGGGGATGTCGATTTTGCCTCGGTGGAGCCGGTGGCTTCGGCGATTACTCCGGTGCCGGGGGGGGTTGGCCCAATGACTGTGGCCATGCTGCTGGAGAACACCGTAACCAGCTACCGCAACCGCCTGTAAACGCAGGATCTATCCAGTTTCAAACTCATTTTTGTCGCCTTTTAACTGCCTGCCGCTATGGTGCCAACCAACTCCCTCGATTCTAGACCCGCTGCTGCTGGCCCCTTTGACCTCGAAGCCTACCTGAAAGAGCGTCGCCCTCTGGTAGAAGCTGCCCTCGACTCGGCCCTAGCCCTGCGCTATCCCCAAACCCTCTACGAATCCATGCGCTATTCGCTGCTGGCCGGAGGTAAGCGCCTGCGCCCGATTCTTTGCCTGGCCACCTGTGAACTGGTGGGCGGTAGCCTGGCGGTGGCGATGCCCACGGCCTGTGCTCTGGAAATGATCCACACCATGTCGTTGATTCACGATGACCTGCCGTCGATGGATAACGATGACTACCGCCGGGGCCGACTCACCAACCACAAGGTCTACGGCGACGATGTGGCAATTCTGGCGGGCGATGCGCTGCTGACCTACGCCTTTGAACATGTGGCGACCCAAACCCAGGGAGCCGATCCCGTGCGGGTGCTGCGGGTGGTTGCCGGGCTGGGTAAAGCGGTAGGGGGCGAAGGGCTGGTGGGCGGTCAAGTAGTGGATCTAGCCAGCGAGGGCAACCCCAACGTGACCCTAGAAACCCTCAACTATATTCACAACCACAAAACGGCGGCCCTGCTTGAGATTTCGGTGACCTCCGGAGCCATACTAGCAGGGGCCGACGAAGCGGCGATCGAAAGCCTGCGTCAGTACGCCCAGCGCATTGGCCTGGCCTTTCAGATTGTCGATGATATTCTCGATATCACCTCGACGCCTGAAACCTTAGGCAAGTCAGTGGGCAAAGACATTACGGCCCAAAAGGTGACCTACCCCAGCCTCTGGGGCATTGAAGAATCGCGTCGCCAGGCCAACCAGCTGATTGAGGCAGCGAAGGAGAGCTTGGCCGGGTTTGGAGAGCTGAACCGGCCTCTGCTGGCGATCGCGGATTATATTGTTGCCCGTACCTACTAGGTTTGCCTGCGCCGATGGACAGTTTTAGCGACATCTTCAACAACCATGTGCTCGTGGTGGCGTTAATTGCCTGCTTTACAGCCCAGGGGCTCAAGGCCATCATTGAGCTGGTGCGCCACCGCAAGCTCAATCTGCGGGTGATGGTAGAAACCGGTGGTATGCCCAGCGCCCACTCGGCCCTGGTGACGGCCCTGGCGGGCGGCATTGGCCAAACCCTAGGCTGGGCAAGCCCAATATTTGCGGCCACCGCTGTGTTTTCGGTAATTGTTATGTATGACGCGGCGGGAGTGCGCCAGGCGGCGGGCAAGCAGGCCAAGGTACTCAACCAAATCATCGACGAGCTTTTTCAAGAAAAGCCCGAAATCAGAGAAGATCGGCTGAAGGAATTGCTGGGCCATACGCCCTTTCAGGTAATTGCCGGGTCAATTTTAGGGGCGATGATCTCTTGCCTGGCTGCCCCTGCCTATTGAGCTAACGCTCTGCTGGGTCACGCCAAAAAATAGCCGGTAGCTGTGACTCCGCTTAGCTACCGGCTATTTTTTTGAAGTTGGTTTATGTCAGCAGGCAACCCCTAGGGCGTGGTGAGGGCAACCGCTGGGGTTAGCATTACCACTTCCTGGCTATCGACGATAAAGCCGGGGATGTTGAGGCCAGTGAGCACGGACAGGGTAGAGGCAGCTCCAGCCACATCGGGGCTGTGGGCGATGAGCAGGTAAGAGCGCTGGCGATGCACCGCTAGTCCCACGGCCTGGCCCACCTGGCGCTGAATGGCGATCGCCGACTCAGGCTGATACTGGTAGTCCACCAGCACCGCAAAGCCTGTTCCCAACGGCTGCGGGGCATAGGCAGTTGGCGCTGTCTGCGTTGTCGCTGAGGGAGTAGCCGCAGGGGTGCCATTGCTGGGTGGGGTGCCATTGGCGGGTGGAGTCGCGCCTCCGGTAGATGGAGTTGTGCCGCTAGTCGGTGGGGT
>QBLT01000001.1 GCA_003249105.1 Leptolyngbya sp.
GCCTTAGACGGGTTTACCTACCCGATTGAGGTGCAGTCGCAGCTCAGAGCCGCCACTACCCAAAATGCCAATGCTCGTCAGGACGATCGCCAACCCGTCGATCTTGATGCCTATATGGGCAAAATCAATCTCCTATTGGCCTCGAATGACCCGATCGACTTGATCATTGCGATCGCCGCTGTCACCGGAAGGCGGCACACGGAGGTCGTCAGTCTCGGGCAGCTCCAACCCCAGGTGGGTGACATGGCTCAGTTGATTCCCCAGGGCCATCCCTACCTGCTGCACTTTACCGGGCAGCAGAAGGCCGCGAAGCCTGCCTATGACTTGCTGACGTTAGTGCCCGTATAGATCCGGAGCGCGGTGGCGACTGGACTGTGCTGAGGCGGAGCACCGCCTGCGCGCCATCAGAGCCAGTCATGACTTCGATGACTATTGGCAGTTCCACAAACTCCAGGAATTCAAACGCAATCATCTCGCCCGATTCCAGAAGCCGGAACGGTTCTTGAACGGCTAAACCGGAAAGGGGTATTTAATTACTTCAAAAGAGCCACACCCAAATGAGAAAGCGGGGCAGCTATCAAAAATAGGCCTGCGATCGCCTCTCAGGCCCCCCTTGGTAGCCCCCAGTGGCCCCTGTATTGAGTCCATTGGGGCGGCGTGGTGTGGCTCTATAGGCATCGTGGTGTGGTGGATGTGGGACAGGGCGGGTCGGCAAAGCGAAATCTCGCTAGGGAAAACCCAGCGATGGGGTGGGTGGTGGGTGGTCATCGATGGTGGCGCTACAGCGGTATCTCTGGTGGTGTCGGCGGAGGAGAGGGTGGATGCAATCGCCCACATGGGCCGCAAAATCTATCTCTTCAGCACCCTCTCCGTGGATTACCCCGAGGGCATCCGGTTGGGCATTTCGGGTCGAGATATCCAAGCTGAAACGCTGTCTGGAAAATCCTTATCATCACCCGCCCCCCCACCGCCAGAGCGAGCCAGGCAGTCAATCGTCGCCGCATGGGCCGAGGCATGAGAGCGGCTAAGACAATGTGAACACTTAATTAAGGCTGATTCGGCTTTAGGGTTTTAGCAGTGTAATTGCAGTGTAATTAAGGAGCCAACGAGGAATTTTCCGTACTGGCTTGGGTTACTGCCCCCTGTGGGAATGCTTCTAAGAGAGCCCTAGGGTTAGATCACTCCTGGGTTATTGCTGACTCTCCCTTGCTCAAATGCCAAAAGAACTTCCCCATGCTGCCATCTGTCTTTGATACCTGCGTTCCTAGAGATGAGATTCGCTCTGGTGACCTCTCTCTCGACTTATTCGCAGCGAAACTCCGACCTGTGGTGGAGGGGAAGGCTCCCCAAATTTACCAGCAGCCTGCGGTTTTTCTGGCCAACACCTTTCCGACCGATGGCCTGAAAACCCTGATTACCGAGGTCTTTGGGCGGCTGACCGGGCAATTGATCGGCTCCCCAGTCATTCGGCTAGAGACCAGCTTTGGAGGCGGCAAAACCCACGACGAGATTGCCCTATGGCACATGGCCAAGCAGGGGCGGCAGATCGATGGGCTGAACCGCTTTGTGGACGATATTTCGCTAATTCCAGATCGCCCCATTCAGGTGGCGGCGGTGGATGGACGGGATTTGGACCCGGAAGCGGGAGTGTACCACTCAGAAACGGGCATTACCACCTACACTCTGTGGGGCGAAATCGCCTATCAGATCGGCGGCATTGAGGGCTATCAACTGCTGAGGGGGGCAGACGAAAATCGCATTAGCCCCGGCACCTCGGTGATTGATCGTCTGATTGGCAAAGAACCGACGCTGATTATTCTGGATGAGATTGCTCGTCACCTACGGGCGGCTAAGGCCAAAACGGTGGGGCAGAGCACCCTGGCCGAGCAGGTGGTGGCCTTTTTGTTCTCGCTGATGGATCAGGCGGCTTCCTGCAACAACTTAGTGTTTGTCTACTCCCTAGCCTCAGAATCCGACACCTTTGCTAAGGAAACGGCGGAGATTCAGCAGGAGCTGATTCGGGCCTCGGCACGGCAGGAGCGGGTGCTCAGCCCCAGCACTGACATCGAGGTCTACAACATTGTGCGGCAGCGGCTGTTTGCCAGCATTAGTGCTGAGGCGGCGGAGAAAGCCGCTGAGGAGTACCTACAGGCCTTTCGGGCGAGCCGGGTGAACCTACCCGATGGCTGTAAAGATGCCACCTACGCCAGGGCGATCGCTAACAGCTATCCCTTCCACCCTGAGCTGTTTAACCTACTGACCAAAAAGATTGCCTCTATCCCCGAGTTTCAGCGCACGCGGGGAGCCCTGCGGCTGTTTGCCCGGCTAGTGCGCTACCTGTGGCAGCACCCAGACAGTCGCATGCCGATGATTCATCCTCACCACCTACCGGTGGGGCTAGAAGATGAAATTACCAACGATCTGACCTCACGACTACAGCGGCCCCTGATGCGCCTGCCGATCGGGGCAGACATCTACAACCCCAATGGCCGCGAGGCTCACGCCCAGCTGCAAGACCAGGAATGGATCAGTGCGGGTAAGCCGCCATTTTCCACCTGGCTGGGCCGCACCATTTTTCTGCACTCCCTTACCCAGGGAATCTCATCGGGCATTCGCCGCACCGAGTTGAATCTTTCGCTGCTGACTCCAGGGGTAGACATTAGCTTTGTGGATCGCGCTCTGGAACGGCTGAGCGGTGTGGCCTGGTATATGGATGTAGACCCGATCACATCCGTGGCCCGGTTCAAGGAAGAACCCTCCATCAACAAGATCATTGCCGAGGAGAAAGAGCAGGTCGGCATCACCGAGGCGAAAGAAGAACTCCGCACCCGGCGCGATACTATCTTTGCCACCAAGTTTTTTCAGTTGGTAACAGGCCCTGATGGTGCCCACGATGTGGACGATGATCCCAGTACCATTGCCCTGTGCATCATCGACTTTAACGAGGCGAAGATCGGCAGCTCCACCGATGGCCCGCCCGCGCTGATTGAGCAAATTTTCAACAACACGGGCGAGTCGGGCAAGTTTCGCACCTTCCGCAATCGGCTGCTGTTTTTGCTGGCCAATGACCAGGAGCTAGACCGGGCGATCGACATTACCCGCGAGTTTAAGGCGGTGCGGGCGATTCTGCGCAGCCAAAACCGCATGGATGACCTCTCCCAGAGCCAGCAGGATCAGATCAAACAAAAGGAAGGAGATCTAGATCTAGGGGTGCGGATTGCCTTGACCAATGCCTACCGCCACCTGTTTTACCCGGCTAATGACCCGGTGAAAGCACCCAAGGGGTTGATGCACTACCCTTTGCCCGCCCAGGATGCCAGCACTGTGAAGGGCAACCGCAACCAGCAGGATGTGGTGCTCAAGGCGCTGAAGGACTGCGGCAAGGTGCGGGGCGAAGATGCGGCCCCCTACGCCCCGGCCTACCTGCTGCAAAAGGTGTGGCCCACCGGGCTTGACCACTGGACAACCCGCCAACTGCGGGAGCAGTTTGCCAAGGACCTAGCTCTGAACATGCTGCTAGATGCGGAGGTGTCCAAGCTGCGGGATACGATCCGTAAGGGCTTAACCGAAGGCCAGTGGGATCTTAAGGTGGGAGAGCAGCTCTACATCAAAACCGACGGGGCTTCGGTGGGGACGCCTACCACGATCGAATTTTCTGAGCGGGCGGAGCTTTACCGACGGGGGCTACTGAAGCCGCCTGAGCCAAAGGTGGTGGAGCTGAGTGCCCAGCTGTTGGCCGGGGGCGGCGCTGAGCGAACGGTGCAGGTACGCTGGCGGGCCAAGGAGGCGTTGAAGGTCAGCCTGTACCAGGATGGCAGCTTGGTGGGCGACCAGTTTTTGCCTTCGGATGAGTACCAGGGGCAGATTGCCAAGACGACCCAGTTTAAGGTGGTGGCTGACTACGGCACGGGGGAAATGGGCGAGGCGGTGGAGACGGTGGTGCTGTACCCAGCGGGGGGCACCAAGTCAACCAATGGAGGTGAAGGAGGTGGAGGGTATGCTGGAACTCTGCCGTTATTGGAGAAGCCCACTGAAAAGGACTTTGAGGGTAGTCCTAACAAGATATTTAACGACCTGGCGGATTGGCTGAGGGATTATCAGCCGCAGGCGATCGCAGCCCTAGACTTCTCGGTGAGCGATGTGACGGACTACCGCAAGCTGGGCACGACTCTGCCCCTGTTGGCCCGCTACCAGTTTGATATTGAGCAGTTTGTCACAGTGCAAACGGGGCAGCAGTTTGTGCGGCTAGAGTACCAGGGAGATGTGCGGGGGTTCCAGAGCTTCTTTAGCACGCTGAATGGCATGCTGAACCTGCCTGAGACTCAGGCTAGCCTGACGCTGACCGTGAGGCTCAAGCTAGATGCCCCCATGGCTCCAGAGGGGTCGGAGATCCAGGGGCTTCAGCAGGCACTGACCCGTAACCCAGTCGATAGGATGAATCTGAGAGTCAGAGTAGAATACTAGACCTGACGTCTTCTTCCCTGTTTGTGGGGCTCACGACACCATGCAAGAGTTCCAGCTTCGAGTTGTCCCCTTGAGCAACAATGACTTTGCCCTGGAGCTGTACCAGTGTGCCTACAAAAAGGCGGGGGAAAAGAAGCGCCCGGCGGCCAAGCGGGTGGGGCGGTTGAAGGGAAAGCCCCTAGTGCAGGCCCGGCAGGCGATTTACCAGGCGCTGAAGGCGAATAACTATGACCCTAAGACGCTGAGCTACAAGCGGCAGGCTCCCTATGTGCTGACTGAGGCGTCGGGGGTGAATTTGGCGCTGCTGTTTCAGGCGTTGCAGCCATTGTCGAAGCCGGAGCGGATCGCCAATGTAACGGAGGGCATTGCGGCGATGAGTAACGAGGAGGCGCATTACTGGTTTGGCAAGGTGAGTAATGGCAAGAAGCGCCCAGCCCTAAAAGCTATGCGAGTTTTACTAGGGGATTAGTACCGAGATAGAATGTTCTAGCTATACTTAGTACATCCGAATTAACTAAGTATAGTATTCTCGTAGCCGTGCCTAAGAAAATAGGAAAGCGCGACATCACCGGGCAAAAAGGAATTAATGTCATTGAGGAAGTCGTTCTTGAAATGGATTTCCTCTGGTATCCATCGGGAAGTGTAGAAGCTGGAATTGATGGATATATTGAAATTCGGGATGGTGAAACTGAAGAAGTCTCAAATTTAATTATTCAGGTTCAGAGTAAGGCAACCACAAAGCCAAAATCTCTTGGCGAGGACGATTCTAAACTTGAATATCGATGTGATCAGCGTGATTTAGAGTACTGGTTGCAGGGCAATGCTCCTGTTATCTTAGTGATCGTCAAAGTCGAGACACGAGAGGCCTACTGGACTTCGATAAAAGATTATTTCCAAGATCCAGAAAAACGGCGATCCAGAAAAGTTATTTTTAATAAAGTTAAAGATCGTTTTGATGCCAGCGCCAGGGATGCTTTGATTAATCTTGCGATTCCTCGGAATTCTGGCATTTACCTTGCACCTAGGCCAAAAAAAGAGAAGCTGTATTCTAACCTCCTAAAAGTATCTGGTTTTGGAAGAAGACTTTACATCGGCTACGCCTCTACCGAAGATCAATCCAAAGCTCACTCTAAACTGCTCAAAATAGGTCAAAGTCTAGGCCAGGAATGGCTTTTGGTGGACAATTTAATCCTAAGCTTTCATGACTTGCGTCAGCATCCTTGGTCAACAATTTGTGATTTGGGTACTGTCGAAGAGCATGATGTAGAAGAGTGGGCACAGTCTCATATATCAGAACACCAACGTCAGTTCGTCTGGCTGCTGAACAAAGCATTACGGGAAAAAGTCAAAAATGAATTACTATTCGACCAGAAAAAGAAATGCTATTATTTCAAGCCTACGCATGACTTGACGACACGTAAATATAATTACCACAGTCTTTTAAAGAAAGCGAGTCGAGATGTTTTCTTGTCTTATGATAAGAAAACATCTAAAGAGATAGCCTATTATCGACATTCTGCCTTTGAGGGCCAGTTTCTTAAAATTGAGTCTGACTGGTTTCTTGAGATTAAACCAACTTACTTTTTCACACGAGATGGTTTTACCAGAGATAAATATGATTGGGATCATTTATCTGGAATTAAGCGTATTGAAAAAAACGCAGCAGTTTTTGGTCAGCTGATAATGTGGGCTGAATACTTGATCACCCCAGTCCAAGGCAACTTATTCTTTTCTCCTTACCCATTTCTTGAATTTGATAAGCTAGAGGAATTCGAGGTTGATGTTGGTATCGATGACTCAACTTGGGTGCGCAATGAAGAGTCTGATGTTGCTGACCTAATAGAAGACTCTGTTAACGAACTACCACTCTTTAAACTAAGTCATGAAAATTGATTTTTTATCTGAGCCCGAATTGGAGTTTGGGAATGGAGGTCGGCACATCGACATTCGATTTGGCATGATGCACCATAAACCTCTTGATTATGGTCTTTCATCTGCTCCAAAGGATATTAAACTAGGTATAGTCGGTTCCTCGGAGACAGTTGAGGGTCTACAGGCTTGGCTAGAAAGATGTAAGCAAGGAATCGAGGCAAAACGAAGTAATCAGCCTTATCTATTCCCAGATTTTCCAGGTTATGGTGAAACAGATACTTTGCCTACGGACATAAGTTCGGATTCCAGGAGAAATGCAACCATTTCAAATAGAGAACTGGAAAAACTGGTTCAACAAGAAGATCGAAATACTCTTGTTCGTGAAACCGTCAATCTTCTAATACAAGAATTAAAGTATATAGATGAGAAAACAGGCCCAGATGTTTTAGTTTGCGCTCTACCTGCAAATCTATTGGAAAAGATGGAATTGCAGGATGAGGGTGAGGGAAATAGCTCAAAGCCATCCAAACAAGCTAAGAGAACGGAAGTTGATTTGGATTTTCATGATTTGTTTAAGGCTAAGGCGATGAGTTTGCGTAAGCCGACTCAAATTATTTGGCCTGATACCTTCAACCTTGGGAAAATTTCACAAGAAAGAAAGAGTAGGAAAAAAACTAGAACTCTTCAGGATGAAGCGACTCGTGCTTGGAATTTTTACACTGCTCTTTACTATAAAACTTTAGGAACTCCTTGGCGATTGATTCGAGACCCAAGAGAGCTCACAACTTGCTACATTGGCATTAGCTTCTATAAATCTCTTGATCGATCAACGTTACAGACCAGTACAGCTCAGATCTTTAATGAACGCGGTGAAGGTGTCATCCTTCGTGGAGGGCAGGCTGATATTACCAAAGATGATCGTCAACCTTATCTTCACGCGGCAGACGCAGCAGACTTACTCTCCAACGCTTTATCATTGTATCGTCGAGAACATCGCACCCTACCTGCAAGAGTTGTTTTACATAAGACCTCTCGATATCTTCCAGAAGAATTTGATGGATTTCAGGATGCACTCGACAAACATGGAATTGACACAGCGGAGTTTATTAGCTTTGATGATCGCTCTGGCACCCGTCTATTTCGATATGGAAAATATCCTCCTTTACGTGGAACGTTATTGAGTCTAGATGACCACACTTGTATTCTCTACACGCGCGGCAGTATTGATTTTTTCTCCACTTATCCGGGGATGTATATTCCACGTCCTCTCAAGTTTCGTTGTGAGAGCACTGAGGAGACTCCCAGAGCCTTGGCGCAGGAGATTTTAGCCTTAACCAAGATGAACTGGAACAATACACAGTTTGATCGAGGTGAGCCAATCACTATTCGAGCAGCAAGGCAAGTTGGACGTATCTTAAAATATGTTGACAAGAATGATATTGTAGAGTCTCATTATCGCTTTTACATGTAAAAACTTAATTTTCCTACATTTTTAGAAGTCAGTCGTGTTGAACTGGAAATGTTTTAAATATCAGAGTTTTATGACAACTATTAGCTAAGCCAGCCTTGGGTTTTGAGGTGGCTCCAAGCCATTGCGAGATGCTGGCGCTTAAAGAGGTTCTTCTTACGATCGCTCCATTCCTGCACCCGCTCAATAGCCACCTCGCAATCTGCTGCCGCTTGAGGGTCTTCCTGGGCCACCCAGTGCAGGGTCGCCAGCATTTCCATGCCGTAGGGGGTTTCAAACCCTTCAATTAATTGACTGACTCGCTCTAAATAGGGGTCAGCATTTTGACCTTCAGCCAAGAAACTTTGGGCCGCCTCATGCCCTGCGGGCAAGACCTGAATTTGGGCGCGATCGCTCCCATCACCGTACCCACGAATGTAGTGGCCTTCCATGCCTTGCAGGGCGTGGCCTAGATTGTGGGCATAGGGGCCATAGTGAAAGCGCTGGTAGGTCAGGGTTTGCAGCGTGGGTTCTCCAGCCATTTTGAGAAAGTACGCCAGCTTTTGAATTTCGATACGGCTGGCGCTATACCCTGGTAGCCCGTAGAGTTCTAAAATCCGAATTAGGGAGGCTCTAAATGCCGTCATCGGCGGCATTGAGGTGGCGATCGCCATTGCTTCAACCGACGGTGCCCCAGCAGGTTCAAATACAATCACCTCAACATTGGGCAGTGGCTTAAAGGCTTCTAAAATCAGTGGTTTGACCTCGGCCCAGTCTAATCCCCCGTTGCCACAGCCCAGAGGGGGAATGGCAATCGATCGAATCCCCAGTCTTTGAACTTCTTCTACTAAAGCGGCTAGCCCGGCCTTGATATCGTCAAGCTGGGAGGATTGCCGCCAGTGGCGTTTGGTAGGGAAGTTGATGATATACCGGGGATTTAGCAGCGAGTCGGTGGCGACGGTAAACATGCGCCCAGGCTCGACCTCGTTGTTTTTGCACGCTTTTTGATATTGCTTAAAGTTTTCGGGAAACGCCCGCTTAAATTGCAGCGCTACTCCTTTGCCCATGACACCCACGCAGTTGACGGTGTTCACCAGGGCTTCTGTTTTTTCGTCTAGGAGGTTGCCACGCTTTAGCTTGAGCATTGTGTCGTCATATCATTAGTTCAATTGTACTGAATAGAGGAGTTGGGTTCAAGATCCGTTAGGGGTGGTCGAGCCGCCTGCATTTTACGTGTAATACCACTGGGGGCGCAGGCGGGCTGTCATCGTTTGCCCAAATTGTCGCAAAACTTGGTTCACCTCGGCAGCGATCGCCTCATCCATCACCCCAATGCCACGAATCAAGGGCCAGGGCACTGCTTGGTGTACCAAAAACTCGGCCTGGCGGCGGCGCTTGCGATCGCCATCCTCATCGGTATCCCGCCAGTACTTGGTTTGCATGATGTCCCAGTCGATGGCGGTGTCGATTTCGTTGAGGTCGTCATAGAAGCTGGTATAGCCCATGACGGCATGGCCATCGCTGAAGACAAACCCTAGATCTGCCTCTGCGATCGCTTCGGCGGTGGTCACCAGGTGCAAGATAGACTGCTGACCGCTGGTGTAGCCAGTGACATTGCCAATGTGGATTGCCCCGAGCATGGGCGAACGCGGGGCAAAGTAGAAGGGCACGTAGTCGTGCAGCACGCCGCCAGGGCCACAGGGCAAGGTTTTGGAGTAGCGTCGATCCTGAATGTGCTCGTAGGCAATGGAAGTATAGTCGGCCTCGCTGGCTTGCAGCCTGTTTTTGGCTAGCAGAGTACCGGCCTGCACAATGGTGGCCAGGTTGCTGATGGGGGTAATGTGGTAAAGCCAAACGGGCATTCTACGCAGGGCGGCGGTAAGTGCTCCTTAGCGTAGCAATGGGTGGGGCCGGGCGATCGGGCTGAGGCCAGGGCTATTAAGCAATACCGGCTAAGTCCGGGCAGTTTTTTTTCGCTTCGTACAATGGGATGAGCCATGGAGCCTAGCATGACCGAACCCAAGCCCACTCGCCCTGCCGTGTTCATTGAGAAGATTTTTCCGGTGACGCTGCTGAATAAGCAGGTGTATTACGAGCATGGGGGCAACCCGTTTAAGGGGCTGCATCGGTGGTATTCGCGCAAGCCGCTGTCGTTTAGTCGGGCGAGTGTGTTGGGCTCGCTGCTGCCGGATACGGTGACGATGGAGGAGTTTGAGTATCTGCTGGGGCTAAACCGGCGGGTGGCGGGGCACCCAGACAGCACGACGAAGTTATATAAGACGCCGCCGAGCCCGGAGCGGATTAAGCAGGTGCATGACCTGTGTGAGCAGACTTGGGGCACGCGCACGCCGACGGTGCTGGATGCGTTTGCGGGGGGTGGCAGCATACCGTTTGAGGCGGTGCGGTATGGGCTGAATGTGCTGGCGAGTGACCTGAACCCGGTGGCGGTGGTGACGATGAAGGCGGCGATGGAGTATCCGCTAAAGTTTGGGCCAGATTTGCAGCATGAGATTGATAAGTGGGTGAAGTGGGTTGGCGATGAGGCAGAGAAGCGGTTAGCGGAGTTTTTTCCATCGCAGGAGGGGGAGACGGTTCAGAACTATTTGTGGGCGCATACGGTGGTGTGCCCGAGTTGTGAGTCGGTGGTGCCGTTGAGCCCGAATTGGTGGCTGTATAAGCGACCGGAAAAGCAGAATTTGCACAAATGGTGTGCGGTAAAGCCAATTCCGAATTTGGCAGAAAAGCGGGTAGATTTTGAATTAGTGAAGGGGTCAAAAGGCAAAGGATCTACTATTCAAACGGGACAAGATGCATACGACCCAAATTCTACAGTCACACTGAAAGAAGGAGAGGGAAAATGCCCTAATTGTGATGAATTAATTGATGAAAAAGTCATTTATTCACAAGCGAAGTCAGAAGGATTTGGATTTCAGCTATATGCGATTTACATCCGAGACAAAAAAGGAGACATAAATTTCAGACTCCCTCTTGCCAGGGATCTTGAGGCATTTGGAAAGGCTTCTGAAGATTTAGATTCTCTTCGCCTTGATCCTGTTTTCTCATCGTCCATCCCAAGCTCTAAAGTTTTTGCAGGTGACAAAACAGATGAATTGCTAAATAGAGGAATTGATTATTGGGACAAAATCTTTAATCCTCGTCAACTTTTAACAGTCTCAACTTATCATTTCCTGATTCAAGATATAAAAGAAAAAATAATAAAAAATTATCAAAGCGATCATGCGAGTGCAATTCTTATATACTTGGCATTTATTTTGGATCAGTGCATTGATAAAAATTGTCGCCTCACTAATTATGATTCAAGCAGAGCCAACGTAGCAAGAGCGACAGCTCAGCATGCCTTTGGTTTTATGTGGAACTATCCAGAAGTGTCTGGAGCAGGAAGATTATGGAAATCATGTGCCAAGAAGGTTTTTGGCAACTTTCAAAGTCTTTGCTCCTACTTGGGAAGAACAAGTAACCAGTTGCTTCCATCCGACAAAACAATGCCTGGAAATCTGGTTTTTAGCTGCTCTCCTGCTAGTAACTTGTTTTCTATTTCTGATTTATCAGTGGATGTGGTTGTGACGGATCCTCCATATTATAAAACCATTCAATATGCTGAGCTGTCTGATTTCTTCTATGTTTGGCAAAAAGGTATATTAAGTGATATCTATCCTGACTTTTTCTGGATGGAGTTGACTGATAAAAATCAGGAAGCGGTTACTAATATTTCCCGTTTTCGAAATATGGACGGGAATCCAGAAGAACTTGCCAACCGCGACTACGAGGCCAAAATGGCTCTCGCCTTTGCCGAATACTTCCGCGTCCTTCGCGACGATGGGGTGCTGGCCGTCCAATTCAACCACAAAGAAACCGGTGCCTGGGACGTGCTGGCCAAATCCCTCATCGACGCAGGCTTTGAAATCACCGCCAGTTGGGCCGTCAGCACCGAGAACCCGCAAAACCTGCATCAGGCTCAGAAAAACTCCGTCTCCAGCACCGTGCTCCTCGTCTGCCGCAAGCGCGACCCCAACGCCGGTTCTGCCTGGTGGGATGACCTGCGCCCCGAACTCGCCAACCTCGTCGAGCAACGCGCCCCCGAATTTGAAGCCAACGACATCGGCGGCATCGACCTCTACCTTAGCGCCTTTGGCCCCGCACTCAACGTCTTTAGCCGCGCCTGGCCCGTGCTCGACAGCTCCGGCGTCGAAATGCGGCCCGAAGTCGCCTTTGGGGAAGCTCGTAAGGCGATCGCCAACTACCGCTTCCGCAAACTGCTCGAAGCCGACACTGCCGGGTTCGACCCCCTCACCCAGTGGTACATCCTCGCCTGGGATGCCTTCCGCGCCCGCGAGTTCCCCTTCGATGAAGCGCGGCAGCTCGCCCTCGCCGTCGGCGGCTTCAACGTCAGCGACCTGGCCAAAACTCACAAACTGATCGACTCCGCCAGCGGCACCTGCAAACTGCTCACCCCCCAACAGCGCCTCAAAAAACGCGCCTTCTCCACCAACCCCGACGAGTTTACTGCGATCGCCCTAGTCGATGGCCTCCACGCCATCATCGCCCTCTACCTCGAAGAGCAAAGCATCGACCCCGTCCGCCGCTTCCTCAAAACCACCGGCCTGCTCAGCAACGACCTCTTCATGCGGGCCTGGGAAGTCGCCCTCAAGGCGATTCCCCACATCGGCGATGAACGCAAACGCATGGTGGAAGAGAAGGCACTGGCCGACCTGTGGCTAGCAATGGATGAGATTCAGGCCAAGGTGCTCTACGTGCAGCCAGAGCTAGCGTTTGAAGAAGGGCAAATGGGGCTGTTTTAGATAGTTTTATCTTCGCCGTTAAATCCCAGACATTCTCTGCTTTGTCCAATCTGGAAATTTATTGAATTACAAAAAGAGGAAAAATGGAGCCTACCGGAAGGGGTAAAAATGATTACCCCGTCTACAACCATAAAGAACGTCCAGGTATAGGAAGAGATGCACTAAGTAATTTTCAATATAACTGCTTCTGGGTTTCTCTAGAAGAACAGAATAGTGAATACTTGCCTTTTACGTTCAATGATTTCATTAATCAATTCAATCGCTATCATCAAGACACATGTAGTAATTGCGTAAGAAACGGAAAGATCTTTACTTTTGATGATGTAGATAGAGCAGCCGTTGATCTTAAGTTTTCTCAAAAGGGAGTTTGGCATGAAAGCGAGCAAGAGGTCGAACAAGAAATTCAGGAGACTAGAGCCAATTACTATTATTGTCCTCTGATTTCTGAAATTCTATCAAATTCCGAACTAGAAGCTTTACAGAAAAGTGCTTCGCGTTCAAAGGATACTCTCCCTTCTGTAGAACCTATAACATCAATACTGGGAATTTCTGATGATGGTCGCTATTCCAATGCGTGGGATGACGAATATATCTTCAAGATTTTGAGCAATAAAAGCCCTATAAGCTTCGGATCTGTCTGCTCAATTTATCAGCAAATTACATCTGAAAAATTTATGCCGCAGAATGCAGAAAAAACGTTTTTTAAGCTATACATGCTTTCTGCATTGGAAAAATTGAACGAATTTTCAATATCCCCAGAAGGTCTTTATTTAGAGGATAAGGACTTTCAATATGATGATAGTAAGTTCTTTGATTTCTTGTTTCCCATACCTCAGACCTGGGTTTATGTTATTCCAAAGCCGCCTCCAGGCACTAACTGGAAAGAATTTGAAGGTAATAGCTCACAAGCGATACCCCAAAGAGTTGACTTTATGCTTACCTATGAAGGTGAGCGCCATATAATTGAGATGGACGGAAGCACTCACTATAGTAGCGAAGCAGCATATCGAAAAACATTGAGTGACACGCGCTGGTTAAGAAGATGTGGGTTCAAAGTTCATAGATTTGCAAACCGAGAAATTACGGAATTGGACTCACTCCACTCAGGCCCAAACCTCAAAGGGTTTAAGGATCTTCTATATTCAGAAGGACTTGATTTTGACAAGCTAGTATTAGTTAAAACGAAACTACGTAATATCTAAATCAACCAGCAAGGATTTGCGCTCAGACTATCCCTAATAACTGGCAATAATGCAAGTTCTAATCAGCTATCCCTGGAAGATCAGCTACGCCAGCGACACCAGCAACCCCGTCGCCGACTTCTACATCCCCGCCCTCGAACGCGCCACCCAGTACGATCGCAAATCCGGCTTCTTCAACAGCGCCATCCTCAGCCAGGTCGCCGGGGGACTGGGGGCCTTTCTCCAAAACGAGGGCCGCATCCGCCTGATCATGAGCTGCCACCTCAGCAAAACCGACCTTCAGGCCATCCAGCAGGGCTACACCCTCCGCGATGCCGTCGCCGCCCGCCTTGATGCCAACCTCACTCCACCCACCAACTTTGCCCAGCTCAAACGCCTCGAAATCCTTAGCTGGCTGATTCAGAGCGATCGCCTCGACATCCGTATCGCTATCCCCCTGCGCCACGATGGCCAACCCCTCGACCCCGACGAGGCCATCAACACCCACTACATCTATCACGAGAAAGTCTGCCTCTTCACCGACGCCGACGGCAACCAGATCGCCACCACCGGTTCCAACAACGAGTCCAGCGGCGGCTGGAACTTCAACATCGAATCGTTTCATGTCTTCTGCTCCTGGGAGGGCGATCGCGACCTGGCCCGCGTGCAGGAAGAAACGCTGCGGTTCGAGCAGCACTGGCATAACCAAATCCCCAGCGTCCGTGTGTTTGAAGTGCCCGACGCCGTTAAACGCAAGCTGATCCGCTACGCCCCACCCCAAAAGCCCCTCTGGAATACCGACGACGAATTCAACCAGCGCCCTCTCACCCGGCAGGAGCGTGAGCAGCTGGAAATACCTGACCCAGAGCCTGTTAAGGAAGAAGAGCCAGAGGCCCAGATCGATAAGGCCACCCTGGCGAGGGAACGGGAGATGTTTCGGGCGATCGCCAACATCCACCAAGACCCCGGCTGCCTCAGCGCCTGCCTCAGCTCCATCCCCATCCAGCCCTGGCCCCACCAGATCAAAATCCTCAAACGGGCCGCCGCCGATTTTCCCCGCAGCTTTTTGATTGCCGATGAAGTAGGCCTGGGCAAAACCATCGAAACCGGGCTGATCCTCCGCTACCTGCTGGTGTCCCAAAAGGTCAAGCGCGTCCTGGTGCTAGCCCCCGCCAGCGTTCAACCCCAGTGGCACGAAGAACTGCGCGAAAAGTTCAACCTCCACTTCTGGAGCTACACCCAGGGCGAGTTTAAAGATCCCTACGGCCAAACCACCCAGCCCACCGGCAACCCCTGGAATACTCAAACCCTGATCCTGGCCTCTAGCCACCTGGTGCGCCGTAAAGAGCGCATGCAAGAACTGCTCGATGCCGAACCCTGGGATCTGGTGGTGCTGGACGAGGCCCACCACGCCCGTCGCAAATCGCCCCAGGCCCGCAAAGACACCCCCAACCGCCTGCTGCAACTGCTGGAGCAGCTGCGCGACAAAACCAAGGCGCTGATTTTGCTCTCGGCCACACCGATGCAAATTGACCCCATTGAGGTGTTCGACCTACTGCATGTGCTGGGGCTGGAGGGCCACTGGGCCTATGGCGATACCTTCTGCGACTACTTTGCGTCTCTGGACAGTAAGCCCGATCGCCACCTGCTGAACTTCTGGCAAACGATGTCTGCCGACTACTTTGCCCATGGCGGCCAGCCCTGTCCCCGGCTCCAGCAGCACCTCAGTCAGCAAGACCGCATGCTGGCCAGCCGAGTGGAAGATGCTTGGCGGGGGCGGCTGAAAATAACCATCAACGATCGCCTCTTCCTGCAAGATGAGGCCTTTCTCGCCGCCTCCCTGCAATTCCTCTCGACCAATACCCCCCTCAAAGACATGATGTTCCGCCACACGCGGGACACCCTGCGGGAGTACTACCGCCTCGGCCTGCTAGAAAAAGACGTGCCCCGCCGCGAAGTGTGCGATAACGCCATCACCCTAGAACCCACCCGCGAAGCCGACCTCTACCGTCAGGTGAGCGACTACGTGCGCCACTTCTACCGCCTGGCCCAGAAAGAGCAGCGCAAAGCTCTGGGCTTCTTGATGACCCTGTACCGCAAGCGGTTGACCAGCTCCTTCTATGCCATTCAGCAATCCCTCCAGCGACGGCTCGACTCGCTAATTACCCAGCAGGGCAGCAGCCTCACCGCCGATGACCTCGCAGATCTAGACGATGCCGACGACGCGGTGATCGAGGGACTAGAGGGGTACATGGAGCCTGTAGACCCCAGAGAGATTGAGCACCTAGAAGCCCTGCTGCGACAGTTTGAGAACACCGGAGAAGACACCAAGCTGGCCCACTTCATCGCCACCCTGCGGCAGGAGCTGGTGAACCGGGAAAGTGCGATCGCCTTCACCCAGTACACCGACACCATGGACTTCCTGCGGGAGCAGCTGCGAGGACTCTACGGCAGCCAGGTGGCCTGTTACTCCGGGCGCGGTGGCGAACTGTGGCGCGATGGCCAGTGGGCGATCGTGCCCAAGGAGCTGATCAAAACCCGGTTTCGCGATGGCGAGATCAAGATTCTGCTCTGTACCGAATCTGCCAGTGAGGGCCTCAACCTGCAAACCTGCGGGGTGCTGTTTAACTACGACCTACCCTGGAACCCCATGCGGGTAGAACAGCGCATTGGCCGCATCGACCGCATTGGCCAGCGTTACCCTACGGTCACCATCCACAACTTCTACTACGACGGCACGGTGGAAGCGAAGGTTTATCGGAAGTTGCGCGATCGCATTGGGGCCTTTGAATCTGTGGTCGGCAACCTCCAGCCCATCCTGGCCCAGGTGCCCACCTTCATTGAGCGAGCCACCATGAGCGTCGATGCCGAGGAAGAAGACGTGCTGCTCTCTGAGTTTGATTCTGTCCTATCGGCTCCGCCCCAGCGGCCAGCCCTCGATGACATGGTAAAACGCGATGTGGAAACTGACCTCCAAGAAATTCGGCGACCGCTGCCTCCTACCGCCATTACTCCAGAGGTCGTGGAGGCAACGTTCACCCAGTCGAACCTTCTTAAAGCTAAAGGCATTCACTTTACCCAGGCCGATCAAGGCGTGTGGCAACTGGATTACCAGGGACAAACCTACCGGGTAACTTTCCAGCCAAAGGTCTTTGAAGAAACACCCTCTCTACAGCTATTGCTCTGGGGAGACCCCCTATTTGAAGAAATACTGAAAGTTGGGTAAGAGCTGCCACAGAAAGCCCCAGAGACCCGCTGGAGGTCTCAGTTGCACCTCAAACCCGTTCCTCTTATGGTTGCGGTAGTTTGGTGGAGTGATGGGGTCTCTGGGAACAAGGAGAGCCCGCACATAAATAGCCTCATGGATGAGCACAGCAGCATCGATGGTGGGCTGGTCGAGGGCTATGTAGAATAGAACACCTAAGCCTCAACCTGCTGAAACTGAGGTGATACATGGTGAGGTTGTTCTAGGAGTGCAGCAGCGGTGCGAAAATCTTTTAGTACGCTTTCAGACGGGCGACTGAACACAATGTCGGCCCCTTTAGCCTTCAGAACTGTCCGACCTTCTTGGGTCGCAATCAAAACCCCCTGGCTGGTCAAAACCACTGAGTTCCGTCTGCCCTGAACGGCAAATCCGCCAGCTTCATCTGGCTGACCAGCGCGCGACAAAATTAGTGAGCTCAGATTCAGCAATTCAACTGTCTCAGGACTATTGCTTTTAGCACCTCCAGCCCCCCGCCCTGTCGTTACGGATGGCCGTTGTTCTGCGGCATGAGTTGCCGCTGAAACTTCTAGCCCGGCATCCGCAAGAATTGCATGTGGATCGCTTGGTTCTGACCGATTGAATAGGATCTTTTCTTCTTTGTAGGAAAAGATCATTCGATCATCTCTTGAAACACTTAATTTACCAGCTTTGTCTAGCTCTATTCCATACTTAGAGCCTGCATAAGAGAGAACAGAGCTATCGATTCCAACTTCACCTTTTTCGTGGAGAACTCGACTGGCGGCAAGCAGCAAATTATTTTTCACATTTACCGACTCTTCTATTGAGCGAGTTACGTTCCTTTCGAGATTCTTTTGGCCTGTCACAGGCTTGATTGTGCTAGGCGCTTTTTCGTCAAAGAGTGTGGGTGCCAGTTTTCGCAGTCGGGACCAGGGAAACTCATCGCCTCGGCACTCGCAGGATGGTCGAGCCGTATCTAGGGAAGCGCCATCCATGATTCTATGAATGTGATCCTCATCAGCCCCGTGGGCCAGTCCCCCCTGGATCGTCAGCGCTTCAGCACTCTGCCCGCTCAGGGGGATACCATTCTCTCTGGCCCAGTTCTCCCAGCCAAATGCCTCTCGGGCCAATGACACGATCGCATAGGAGCGATCGCTATGCCCACCCCCACCGCCTGATAGAACGTCTCTAGCGCGGTCTGAGATCAGATCTGACAGGTCTACCGTCGAACTCCCTGGCAGCGTCTTTTTACGTCGTGGCCGAGCCTTGATAGGAATAGCCTCGCCAAGGGGAATACCATGCTCAGAGTTTTTTGTTGCAGTCTGAGCCCCTGATTTAAATATCCCGATCGCTGAGAGGTCTGCGACGGCCACTGGAGCTGACACGAGATGCCTAGCCCGGTAGGCATTACCTGTGGGGCCAATGGTGGGAGCCAGTACACAAACCCTGCCGACCCCAAGCACCTCACCCACATGCAGACCACCGGGCTCTAGGGCAAAGTTGGTAAAGTCTTTAGGGTGTTCCAGTTGCACCATAAAATGCCACCCGCCCCGATGGGTCTGCTCTGCGTAGGTCTGCTTCAGGTGAGGATGGGTCTCAGCCCACGCTAAAACGGCGGCATCACAAGCGTCTTGAGAGCCAAAATTTTTAACATCGAAGTCAATGAACACGGTGCGCTCATTGCCCAGCGTGGCAATTCCATTCTGGGGGTTAGAAAACCAGGCTTCCAGCTCACTGGGCTCAGGCATTCTCGACTGAAAGTCCCGATGATTGACAGTGTGCGGATGGCCGTCGGCATCCAGGTAGCTAGGATTCTTACCGGTAAATCTAGAGACTGGGCAGAGCTTCCCATCAACTTCAACCAAGGGGATATGGCAATAAATCCCCTTGCTCGGGCGGTCAGGATTTACCTTGGGATACTGGTAAGCATCCTGCTCCGGTGCAATGGGGAGCGGCGGTAGGTTATTGTTCAACAACCAATTCGCAACATCCTGCACGGATGGCTGCTTTGGCCATGGCGATAATTCGTTCATCGGTATGGACGCTACCTATCATGAACAGACGCTAGATTGTTTTGCTGGTTCTGAGTTTGTGCCGCCACGAACTGCCGAACCTTAGATACCTGGACACCGAACTTGTGGGCATCTTCAGCAGTCAATCCGTTACCGTGTAACGCCCTACTTCCCTTGGCTTTAAAGATTTCGCCTCGCTCTGTCGCTGAAACGGCGATCTCATCTCCCTGACTGAGAAGGGTATAGGTCTTGCCAGCAAAGACTTTTGAGCCATCGGGCTGATCTTGGCCTAACTGAGATAACAGGTATTTAGACTGGGCCAAAACATTAGCGATCTGCTGAAGATGGGCCTTTTGGTCGTGCTGGCGCGTCATTCTATCTACGTCGCCGTACGCCCCCTCATGCCCCGATTTGATCGCCTGGCCGATCTGCTCAATGCGACCCAGGTGCGACGGCGATCGCCCCAAGGCCCGCGCCTGGGAATACCATTCACGCAAATCTTTAAGCAGAGCTTGGCTTTGTACCGGCTCTGCTAGGGCAGCCGGTGACGCCTCAGACGGAGCATCGACGGAGGATTGCTCAGCGATAGGAATCGTAGGGGGCGAATCTACTCCACCGGGATCGGCCTGCCGCTCGGATGGCGTAGCACTTTGAATCGCGGGGTTGACCCCTGCATCCAGCGAGGTATAGAACTCCGCCATCAGTTGACCAACAGCACCCCTGATAGTCACGGGGTCGCCGTACTCATCGCCTAAGGCTTTGGTGGCGATGGTATTGGCCGCTCGCTCCATCCATTGAGCCCCAACCTCTGTACCACTCTCACGCACTACGGCCTTGGCATTTTGCATGGAGGCGTTGACCATGCCGAGCTCATCCTGGGAAAGCTGTAGTTCCCAAATCCGCTCCCCAGCCTCAAAGGTGAGTACAGCGCCACCACGTTCGAGCGCCTCAAGCCCAGGAGACCCCGTTGGCACCTCTACCGCCGGGGGAGTGGCAGATCCAGCAGCATCGTGAAACCGCTCTAGTTCGGCCTCGTAGACGCGCACGCCCCCATTCGCCTCAAAGCCGAGCTGCGGATGCAACTCGGCCACAACCACGGTAATGCCCTCCTGAGTGAGGGTCGGAATAATCTGCTCTTGCAGGTCAGCGGTATTGACGCTTAAACCCTCGCAGTCGGGGTCAAGGCCCCACTGCATCGGTTGAGTGGGTCGCCCTACGCCATAGGCCGCGATCTGCGCATCCTCGGCATAAGACTCATAGGCCTGATCCACCCGAATAAAAGCAATATCCTCTGGGTAGTCGGCCTTGAGTTCAGCAAAACGCTTCAGGTGGGGATGGTGTGGTCCAGGGCCAAGATCGGGAAGCAATACCTCATCTACATCGGTGGACGGGGCGGGCTGTGGCGACGGGCTGCTGACAGACGCATCCTGAGAGGATTGAGGGTACAAGGGTTGCACCACCAGCCCCAGCTCGTCGTAAATATCTTGGGCAGGCCGCATATTCGTGGTTCCTGCGGCCCCTACCAGGGTCGTATCCGGATTAACCTGCGGGTCGTGGGGTGATGCCAGGTCAGACTCTGAAGTGGCCTGCGTCACCCGTAATTCATCTGCCCAGGGCGACGATTGGCCCAGCCCATCTCGCTGAGCGATTTCGATGATGTAGTCTGCGGCTGGCCGCGCAAATTCAGGGTGGAGGGTTTCCCCATCCTCGCTCGGGGCATTGATAATCTCCATTAGGCGATCCCGCAGGGCATCGACGCTGGGGGCACCGTCAATCGCTTCCCGCAGCTCCCAGACCTCTGCCGGGCTGAACTCAATTACCCCAGTGGTGCCCCCTAGCGCCGGGTCGTGGAATTTGAAGGTTGTCCAGTCGTCACCGATAAAGCCCAGCTGCTCACCGCTGGAAGATAGATCGACCAGTGGGGCGACCTCAGGCGGGGATATCGAGGCCCCTGCCAAGGCATCTCTCACCGCATCTTGCTGATAGGCATAGGGATCATTGTGGCCCTCCAACCATAAGAATCCCCGCTCACCGTCCTGATAGAGCATTTCGGGCGAGTCAGAAGCCAGTGCCTCAAATTCAGCCCGATCAAACGCATGAAACAGATCTGGACGCTGTTGGAATAGCGCCTCTATAGGACTCAAAGGCTCCAGAGATGGCCCATCAACATTGGCGATCGCATCCTGGCCCAGCTGCGTCAGGTAAGCCTTTGAAATAGCACTACCAAATCCCTGCTCTAGCAAGTTTTGGGCAAATATCATGCCAAAGGCGCGATCGGAGGCACGCAGTTCGCCGCCATTAAACCCTTGCACCGCAGTCTCGACAAACTCTAGATGACCCTCAGGTTGAATGGTCAGCTTCATCTCAGTATCAACCCACATATCCCCGTTGCCGGTAGCGTAGTGGGTCAGATACAAATCACTGCCACCCACTCCATTGGGGTGCGATTCAACCACCAAATCCATGTAGGGTTCATTGGGCACTCTGATGTGAAAATCATTGTCCCCATCGACCATAACCGCCTGCTGGAGCCCGCCCTGCTGGAGTAGCCGAGCAACGTTTTGGGCGATCGGGGTCGTTTGCCGCGACGGTGCCAGCACCTGGGGGCCACCCTCGTGGGACATCTCGCGCAGCCGCTGTCGGCCCGCCTGTTGCACAGCCTCATCCTGATGTTCCTGGGCCTGGGCGGTGATTGCCCCATCGAATGCCTCTACGACAACCTGGCGCATGGCCCCGGCAATACGTTCCTCCAGCTCAGGGCTGTCGGCGGCGAACTGTCCTAAGAAGGCAGAGTCCTCGTTGTCCATGGCAGCCTTGGCCATTTCCAGATCTAGGCCAGACTCCAGGTGATCGCTCAGACAACGGTAGGTGCGTCCTATCGCCTCAATCGCCCTATCTTGAGATATCTCGCCGCCCAGAGTCTCTACGGCCCGCTGCATCAAGACATCAGGGGTCGCACCGCTAGATGAGTCACCGAGATACTCATGGAAGGCGATCGCCTCTGGGTGCAGGGGTTGCCCGTCAATCTGTAGCACCCCACCTCTGACCAGGGTTTCAAAGGTCAGCGCGGGCGGCGGTGGCTCGTAGAGGTCGAATTCAGCCTTGAGGTCGGCCAGGTTGCTGCCGGAGTACAGGCGATCAGAAAGGTTGTTCATGACGGCAAAGCGGCTGGGGGCCGACTCACCTTCTGGTTCAGGAATTAAGCCAGGGTTGCGCTCTAGCTCGGCACGTAAAACGGGGTGAATAGCTCGGCTCTGAGCGGCAGCTTCAATGCTAGTGTCTTTCGGCAACCAAGATGTAGCAGTCTCCCATCCGGATCGTTCGCCACCGGTTGCAGCCGCAGCCTCATCCAAGTGGGAGGTTGCTTTGATGCCATAGCGATTTGTGATGTGGGCGAGTACTTTATCCTGCGCATCAACATCCTCGATCACGAGGCGCATCACCTTTTGCTCAACAGTGCGTCCTGGCTTATCGCCTTCCACTCGACGGGTTGCCGAGACAAATTCACCGTCAGCCAGGTCAAGCAATTCCCGGTTTTGATAAAACTTTTTCCCCTCTGCACTCGCGGGAGCCGTCAAAAGAAGAGCACCACGCAATGAGAATTCACAGTCCAGCACGCCACCTCGATCGGTGAACGTGGCAGATCGAGCGGTAGCGTCAAGGAACTCCTTCAAGTGGTCAGGGCGTTGAATGGAGATAGGGCGGTTATCAATTTCTCCAGCGTCGATTCCTTTCGACAGCAGGTAGGCCGGGTGATAATCGCCCTGGTTGTCCTGCATTAGGGCAAATCGGCCCATCAGCTCTGACTTGAGCACCTGGCCAACGACCAACATGCGATGCTCACGGGAGGACGACTGCTTTTCGTCGAAGACGCTATAGGTCGGCACTTCGGTGTATTGCTGCAACACTTGGCCCGGCTGAGCCCTGAACACGAAGGAATCTTCTTGGGGTTTGAGGGCAACAGCACGGCCAATTTCGCTAAATTTGACCGACAGTTCTTTGGCCTCATCAGCCAAGGCAATCTTGAAACGCCATGACCCAGGGTTGATGGGGTTAGCGGCATTTTGCTGGCGAGCCACTCCAACAATCACCCCTGGTATCGCCCGGTTGTTATCCAGGGATGCCAACTGCACTGGAGCACCAAGGGGAAACTCCCTCAGCTTCCCAAGCACTCCATTTTGCTGGGCCGACAGAATCGCGACGCCCTGGTCGCGGTCTTTCTCAGCGCCAGAAACCTTTACCTTGGCTTTGGCTACCCGCTCACTTTGTTTTTTGGAATTTTCTTCAGTTTTCTTTAGTTGTTTTCGGAGTTCAGCCCGCTGCCCCTCAAATTGAGCCTCAAGCTCAGCCTCTCGCTCCGGTGACGCGTCAGCTGACTGCTGAAGGTCTTCTAGGGCAGCGGTGAAGAGAGGCGCAACGTGTTCCAGTTCCGTCGTCAGCTCATCGCGCCGATCTTTCAATTCATCGAGGCGTTCATTCGCATCGCTCAGCCGCTTCTGAGCATTGGACACAACCTCAGTAAATTGCTCCGTCTTGGTCGTCCGGAAGGCGTCTCCCTCTGACTGAACCTGGGCGACGAGTTCTTGAGAACGCTGATGACCCAACTGGCGCATGGGGCCATCAACGCTCAAATCCAAACCGTCCAAACTCTCTGGCCTAGGCTGGTCTAGGGCATCACAAACTGACTGCGCCACCTGCAATGTGGTGTAGGGCTTTCCTCCGGTCTTAGCATCGACCTCTAGCGCATAGACAGGCTGCCGGAACGGGTTACCCCCATCACCGCCCTGGAGCATCTTGCGACGCAAGGGGATCGCATCGATGTCAATTTTTTGGGCATCTAAGTCCCACTGCCCCATGGCTTCTAGTCGATCTTTGATGCCGTTGTACTCAGAGATCAACAGGTCATAGACCTCACCCTGAAGGGCCAGGGATGGATGGGGGGCCTCGGGGGTCGGCGGCTGATCACTGGATAGAATAGCCACCCGCCCGGTCAGCTTGCGCACATCGCCAAAGCTAACATCCCCATCTTTATCGGGGGGGCTACAGGGATAGTCGAGGGTTTGGTTGACCTCGGGCATTGCTGCCATGGCGTTGGCCGCCGCCTGGTCGCCATACTTATTCAAAAAGTCGGGCACATCGGCCCCCGAAAACTGGCTTTCGCCTGTGCCTGCGGTGTTGGACTTGAGCCCCCGCATTTTGTTCATCAAAACGGCCATCGCCCTGGCCTCGGTGGGCAGCCCTTCCCCATAGACGAGCTTGAACATGGGCAGGCCAAACTCACCGGCCTGCTGCCCCCACTGGGGATTACCCTCAGGGTCGGTGCCGGTGGCCGGGTGTACCTCCGGGTCGAGCTGCCCGCTGCGGTGAGTGCGCCCGATTGACTGCTCACACTGGTTCACATCGGGGTGAGCCTGAAGAATCAGCATCGAGCGGCGTCTGAGGTCTGTGGCCCCATTAATCGCAGCATGGAGTGAGTAGCCGGTGGTCAGGTTGGTGATCACCGCATCGACGGTGCCATTCTGGAACCCGGCGATCGTCGCGACCTTGGCGGCAGCCCCGGCCTTGCGGGTCTGGTAAGTTGACACAAATTGCCCGTCTTCGGTCGGTTGGTACTCCAGCCGCTGGCTCCGTCCGGTCATTTCTACTGCGTTGTAGCCCGCCTGCCGAATGCGGGCCTCCATGTAGGCAATGGGGTCAGCGGGTAGCCCCGTCCAGTCGCTGGACTCGATCGCCGTCAGCACCTGGTTATAGATCTCGACCCCCCGCTCACCCAGTTCGTCGTCCGTGAGGTAGTGGGGCAGGATGACTTTACCGCCGCCCTCATCCTCGTGGGCACCGACAATCCGAATCGTTCGAGCGGCGTCGAGGTATCGCTTGAAGTATTCTCCCGCCGTAATGTCAAAGGCATCGCCCGGCTTGAGGATAGACCGCTGATCGTCGGGAAAGAGGGCATTACGGGTTTCGATGCTTCCATTGGTCAGCTTCACCAGGTCTTTGAGCACCGACTCCCCGGTGCGCTGAAGCATAATCACGGGCTTGCGCCCGGCCTCTAGCTCTGCGATCGCCAGATCTGCGGTAGCTTCAGCCTTGAGGGCGATCGCACAGATAGCCCCCAGGTTATGCACCACCGAGGTAAAGGTCGTTGACTCAACTCCGGCATAGCCTACGTGATTGTCATGGCGAAATAAGGCTTCGCCAGTTTCGGCCATCCGTTCGTCAAGCTCTTCGAGCAGCCCCTGCTTGTACTCATCAAAGCGGTTGATGGCTGCCATCAGCTGAATGTTGGCCTCCGCTCGATCGAGGCTAACGGCCACCGGGGCTGGGCTGAAGTCAACGCCGGAGTAGTCTTTTTGAAAGCGAATGCACCCGCCAGCCTCTGACCAGAGCCCAAAGGCCATTTGCTGCATGGCGGCACCGCCTGACTGGAGGTGTCCGGCAAAGGTCTTTTGGTCCTCTGCGGCATCTTTGAAATCAGTGGTGTGGTAGAACAGCCGGGCGGCCACCACCGGCTCTTTGATCGCCGTTGCGGAGCTGGCGACAAACCCGCCCACTCGCTGGGTGAGATCTTGAAAAAACTCGGTCACCGGGGCGATAAACTTGCCAGCAGCCATCTTCTTGGCCCTGGCCGCTTCCTCATAGCTGCTGATTTCAAATTCTCCAGCGGGACCACCGGCCTTGTGGGACTCGTCGGCAATCAAAAACAGGTTGGGAGCCAGCGCCTCAAACAATGCCCGTCGATCTTTGCTGGCTAGGCCCTGGAGCTGCCCGTAGGTACTCATCAGCAGGTTGTGGTCGCCAATGGTGCCTAGCTCGGTAAACCGGCGGACATTAACCCCATTTTTTTTAGGGGTTTCAATCCGCCCAATCAGTTCGCCCTGGCTGTCTTCGACCCGCACACTGAGGCCATTGTCAGTAATGAAGGGGCGAAACTGGTTGCCGGTGTCTGGCCCATCCCGGTAGACCAGGTCTTTGTAGAGGGTGGGGTCAGCGGTCACTACCGCAGGCGTTAACCCCTGGTTTTGGGCGTAGCGACAGAGGCCCGCCACGATCCGGGTTTTGCCAATGCCCGTATCGTGGCCGACAACCGTGGCCTGCTGCTTGTACTCGTGGTTGTAGATGGCCAGAGCCAGAGTGTCGATCTGCTCTGCCGCATAGTGGCTATAGAGGGAGTCGAGATCGGGCTCCTGCAAGCGGTCTTGGACGTAGGCATCGACCCCCAGCCCCGTGGTCGCCTCAATGCGGTCGAACACGTTGCCGTAGGCGGTGATGGCTGAGGCGGGGGCCAATACTCCCAGGGAGTAGCCCTGCGATCGCGGCCTATAGGGCAGGGTGACGGCATCATCCTGAGGTTGCTGGAGGATATCCTCCTCGGTATTGGCTTGAGCTACCATCGGGAGTCCTCCATCAGCAGGGCTTGCAGGTTGTTCAGCCAGTCGATTAGGTTCCAGCTGTCGGTGATCATCTCCAGGGTGTCGGTCGCCATCGCCTGGGGCAGTACTGGAAACTCGTCCACCCCTTGGGGAAACAGCAATTCCCGCAGGGGGGCGTAATCCAAATTCAGCAGGCGGGCCAGCGGGCTCACGGTCCCCGGCATCCAGTGGGCCTCCGGTAGCACTGAGTTGATCAGTTGATTGGCTAGGGCGATCGCCTGGCTGAGGGCCATCCCCTCCGCCTGCCTGTCCAGGAGGAATTGGGACAGTTTCACTTCCAGCAACCAGAGCAGGCGGGCGCGGTAATCCTCCAGGGTCATCAACGGCGAGTTGGGGGGTACCGGCACTGTCGTCCACCAGGTTCCTGCCTCTGCCTGGGCCATGGCTGGCCACCGGGTCGGCGTCCAAACTTGAACCGGCTCGTCGGGGTGCTCCAGGGCGTAGCTCACCGGGAGGGGAGAGTTCCAGATACTTTGCGTCATAGGTTCTAGCGGCATGGATTACTACCTCTCGGAGATCGTCGTATCGGTCATAGATGCGGGGGGCTTGGGCTCCAGGGAGTCTCAGGTCGGTGGAGCCTTGGCCCGCGATGGAGATAAAGTCGATGGGGAACCCGGCTCCCTGCCGTCGGAACATCGAGCCGTTCAGGGTGAAGTGATCGTCAACCTTCCAGCCGCTCTGCTGGTAGAGGAAGGAGTAGAAACTGCGGTCGGCCTGCCCCCGGTAGGCCGATTGGCGGGCGCTGGCATTGCCCATGTGCCCACCGATGATGAGTAACGCCCTGCCCTCTGGGGAAAGCCCCTGTAAGGCCTGGAGTGCGATTGCATGGTCGATCTTCTGGGTGCTGACGGGGCCATGCTGCCAGCGCTGAGGTGGGCCGGTACCGTTCTCGCGCAGCAGGCCAAAGGGGGGATTGCTGACTAGTACGTCATAGGGGCGATCCGGGCGGTACTGGGTGGCGTCGTGTTCGGTGACCGTAAACCCTTGCGATCTCAGCTGAGCGGCGCGGGGAGGATGGAGCTCGTTGGCGATCGCCTGAGCCGGGTCGGCCAGCAGCAGCAGAGAGCCATTGCCTGCCGTGGGTTCGTAGACGGTCACTGAGGGATGCACCTGGGCGATCAGCCCTGCCACAAAGGCCATGGGCAACGGGGTAGAGTAGGCCTGCCGGGCCATGCTGTCAGAGGTTCTAACCAGCAGGTTGGGCTGAGCCTCATAGAGCGACAGCAGGTCGTCGAAGGCCAGCAGGTGATCGCCATCGGATTGCGCCACTATCTGCCGGGCTACCTTCACCAGACCTGACTCAATCGCCTCATCTACCTCCTTGGCCAGCATGGTCGAGGGCTCGACGGGCACCCCCAGAACATTCGCCGCGAACGCCCTGGCCTCGACGATGTTTTTGAAGGCATGGCCCGCCCTAAAGTGTTCGCCGTAGGCGTGGGTCAGCTCAATTTGATCGTTGACATCCATCGCTAGAGATCGGCAAAAGGTGGGCCAAACACAGAATCTAGAAACGAAGTCATCAGCACGTCGCTGACTGGGGGATAGAAGACCGGCTCTGCATCGGGTCGGTCATACCCCAATGCCGCCGCCTGATCCCAGAACGAGTCATCAGCCGGAAACGGTGTTACCGATTCCGGTTTGCTCCCTGGCTCAGAGTCGTTATCCGGTAAGGTGGGCCAAACAGAGTAGAGAATATCCAGCCACTCAGCTGTGAGCTGAGTAGGTTGACCAGGGCTACCGAACGGGTCTGTTTGGCTCATTTCGTGTCCTCACTAACGGCATCAGGTACGCCTGACGCAGGCTGATTCTCAATCATGGCGTTGGCGATCGCTACCACATCGCGCATTCGACCAGAGCGAATACCAACGAAGTACCGAATACCTTGTTCCTCCCAAAAGATTTTGGCCGCGTTGCAGTTAGCCCCACAGACCCAGGGGATAAAGGTGCCGGTGATTCCCCCGCTCAGCGTGACCGTGGCGATGGGTTCTTCACTGCGCATCATGGGTTGATAGGTGGGGTCGAGGTAGAAGGAGTATTCCTCATCCACTGTGGGTGTGTCTGCGGTTAAGCGAATGGCCCCCAATACGCCAAAGTTGCAGTATCCAGCTCCGTAGCACTGGTCGATCGCATCGAGGTTGATGTCGTAGCCGCCCCGGTCAGCTCTGGCGATCGAGGGGTAAAAGGGCTCATCCTGGCCAGGGGCAGGTTCCCTCAGCACCACTTCGGGGATAGATGTCGGCAGCAGCACCGGGATGCTCGATGCTGCCTCAACCTCTGCCGCCACCGTCTGAAAGACCGGGGGCACTACCTCAGCCCCTAGGGTGCGATCGCTCTGTGCCCGCGCCGAACATCCCGCCAGCAGGGCGCACAGGAGCAAAATCAAAAGCTGTGTCTTCATTGCCCACCCCCATCGGCAACGTACTGCTGCCAAAGCATTTGGGCATCGGCGATCGCCAGGCCGCAGAGGTCAACCAGGTCGTTGGCCCGGTAGGCACCACCCGTACCGCAAAAGGTTTCCCAGCCACCGGGGGCTCGGCGCAGCAGGGTCATGCCGCCGCCTTCGCCATACCAGTAGTCGGCAATGCCATAGTCGCCGGTCTGGGAAAGGGTACCAATCTCGGCTTCCACCTCGGGGGGGCGCTGGTCGTCGAGCAGCGCCTGCACGGCGGCGCGGGGAGTGCGACCCGAGAAGGTGATCTCACGGCTGTCTTGAGCCGTGACCGGCAGAACAAAAATGATGGTGTGCAGCACCAGGGCCAAACACAGGCCAAAGACCGCCCAAGCAGAGGGTTTGCTCTCAAAGACGCTGAGCGCTTTTCGTAGAAATCGATCAAACATATTGCCGGCCTCACTAATTGGTTACTCGATAGATCGCCCGTCGCCCACCTCCGTAGGAAGGCGAGAAATAGCCATCGGACACCCAGGTAAACGAGGCTTCGCCCCTGGCAGCCTTGGATGAACTGTTGGACACCACCTGGGTACAGCCCGCATTCATACAGACGCCGATGTGCTGTCGTCCGCCCCCCATATCAATCACATTCAGGTCGCCGGGCTGGGCTTCGTTGGCGTTGACGCTAATGCCGCGTCCGCCCTTGATGGCACTTTCGACGCCGCGCACCGCCAGGTTGCCGTAGGGAGGGCCACCGCCCAGGGTCTGAATGCCTGCTTTGTGCAGTACGTAGTTGACCATGCCCGCGCAGCCCAATCGGCCCTGGTTGGTGCCCGGTATGCGAGAGGCGCTAAAGTTTTCAGCCTGAACGGCCCTGACCCCAGCCATGATCTTGGCGTTGAGGTCGCCGCCACCGCCTGCCTGGGTTTCAAGGGTCGAGCACGATTGCAGCGCCTCGTAGAAGCGCTGGGACTGCTGGGCGGTGTAGTCCATCTTGTCGGCATCGTTGACGATGCGGCGGGCATTGCGGAAGTCGGCCTTGCCGTTGCCAATGTAGGTGCCGAGGCCCACCCCGGTGAACAGACCATCGCGCATGCCAATGACGGTAATTTTGGCGGCAGTGTCGGGGTCGTTGGCCAGGTCAGGATTGTTGACCAAGTCGATGCCTAACACCTGGCCCATCTTGCGGTAGTTGGCCTCCCAGGTGAGCTGCACATAGCCCCTGCCGTAGTAGCAACCGCTGCCATAGGTGCCGCAGCCCACCCCCTGCTCACTGATCGGGCTCCAACGCCCCTCTAGCTCGGTGGAAACGGTACCGAGGATGTAGGCCAGCTGAGCTTTATCGGTCACCCCAGCCTCGTTAGCGGCGGCGATGATGCGGGGGATGTGCTCTCTGGCCCCGGCGGCTTCGCTGGAATGGCGCAGGGCACCAATCAAGCTATCCAGGCAGGGCTCATCCATCTGCACGGGAGAGCCGCCGGAGCCATAGTAGGAACCACCCAGGTCTTGGCTGACGTAGCGCTGAAGCTCGGGCGGGACGTCTAGGCCACCCGAAGCGCCGCCGCTGCCGTCCAGGGGGCCGGTCAGAACAAAGCCCTTTTCCGTCGTGCTCCAGATGGGGATAGGCCCAATAAAGTAGGGGGTACAGCCCAGGGGCGCAAAGAATGAATTACTGCAAAAGCGGGTGTATAACGAAAATCGCCCCGTCCCCTCTGACTCGGTGGTGTCAGACAGTACGACTTTGAACACGGCCCCAAAGGGCACTCGCCCAGTGGGTTCCATACCGCCATTGACAGCGGCGAGAATGCCGCTGCCGCCGCGCACCATCTGCTGGCCCGGCCCAGTGCCCCCGGCGATCCATTGGGCACCGTGCATCTTACCTGGCCCCGCCAGCTCCAGGTGGGCGCAGCCCCGTGCTTGGGCACATTGCACTTCCCACCCTTCCACGTCGGAGCCGGTGATTGAGAATTGGGTGGGCGTTTGGGTGTGTTCTTGGTCGCCATAGGTGACGTCGTGGGTGCCGCCAAACCCGTTGACTATCCCCGACAGCAGGCCGGGGAAGGCTCCCAAGGGGACTTGGTCAAGCCCTGGGATGTCGCTAATCGCCAGGTCTTGCCAGCCGTCGAGGTCTGCGATCTCAACTTGATCCAGCCCTGGGATGTCACCCACAGTAAATGTCTCTAGCTGGTCGAGGGCTGGCCCGGTAAATTGAATCTCTCCCAGGTTGGCACCGCCTAGGAGGTGATCTGGGGAGGAAATCAAGTCGGTGATGGGGGTGACGCCGAACTGGTTGAGGGCCTGTTGGATAAATTGCTCTGGGTTGATAGCCCCGGCAGGCAAGTCTCCGGTTTGCTCGGCTAGCGCCAGGAGCTCGGGGCGCACGGCGGCGTTGAAGGCGCTCTGCAGGGCGGGCACATCTTGCAGGGCCAGGTCTTGCACACCGGCCAGGTTGGCTAAGCTGCCGAGGGTCTGTCGCTGCAATAGGGTGTGAAACTGGGATAGGGAAATAGCGTTGGTGTCTACGCCAGAGGCTTGGGCAATCTCGGCCAGGGTGAGGGCCTGGGGCAGGAAGCTGCTGCCCAGGTCGCCGAGGCGAAAGATGTCGGTGAAGGCTGCGCCGGGCTGCCAGCTGCGGGCGGTATCGAACCCGGTTTGGCTCGATAGCTCGGGGGGGAGGCCAGCGATTTGCCCTGGGGTGGTGGCGAGGCCCAGGTCGCGAAAGGTGGTGGTGAGAAAGTTTTGGTAGGTGACAGGGGCGGCGGATTGGGCAATCGCGGGGTTGAGCTGAGCAATGGCTAGCAGGCCAACGAGGGCGAGGGCAGCCAGCAGAGCCAGCAGCAGCGATCTGAGGGTCGCTGCTTTTTGGGTAGCGGCCAGGCTGATTTTTGCAAGCATTCAGGTTACGCGGAGCGCTGATGCCTGAACGGTAGTGGAGCAATATGGCTGCTATATTGCGTGCGACATGCAGGGGATGAAGAACTGATAATTTTTAGCTAAAAATCACGAGATGGTTTTCCCATACGCAGGCATGATGGCGAAGCAAGCATGGAGAACTCTTGCTCATCCCTCTCGAAGCTGCACTAACGTTGCACATTACCCGCTGCAGATAAACTCTGCATCATGCCCGATCGACTCTCGGCGGTCGGTGTGAATGGGCGTTATTATGTCGCTGTTAATAAGTATTGAAGCAGATTTTAATTGACCATAATGGCTCTCGGAAAACCTACTTATTTTTACTTAGTAGTTTTTTTAAGTTTGAAATTAGGGCAACATCCGTCTGGTCAGGCCTAATGTGCCATACTTCAGACAACTGGAGCGTAGCTTTTTGAACATCCCAGGGCATTATACTTTTGCGATTTAACTTTGCGAACGGACCATCTGTTTCAGTAAGCACTCTATCTTTAGGCATTTCCCTAATTAAGGACTTCCCTTTTTCTGTGGCAAGCATTGCTGGACCTACCGAAAACCAACATCCCATAGAAATAGCGCGCTTAAGTTGTGTTTTTGTTCCAGTAAACCAGTGCAAGATTGGAGTACCTGCATCTTCGTAATTAGCTAGGCAGTCAAGCACTGAATCAACAGCACCTCGACTGTGAATAGACATGATACGACCACCAGATTTTTCTACCGTACTTAGAATATGATTAAAAACTTTAGTTTGAACCTCCTTGTATTTGGCGTATTTCTTACTACCATCTAATCCTATTTCTCCAACATATTTTGTTTGTGATATTAGTTCATCAAATAGCTCAACCTCATGATATCGTTCGTGAGCTAACTGAGGATGCAGCCCTAAAGATGTTTTGATACGCTCACAGTCTTGTACTAATGTTTTAGTGCCATGCCATGCTTTTGGGGTAGTTGTCACCGAAAGAATATAAAAATTTTGCAATTTACACTGTAGAACAACTTTTTGAGGATCTTTGTATAAGTCGAGATGGCAGTGCATGTCGATCATTAAATGATTCCCTTGCTGTACAAAAACTGTTCTACTTCTCTTATTCCACGCACGAAAACTTCTTTGTATTTATCTCGTATTTCCGCATCATAAGAAAGCGAACCATTATCCGATATCCAATCAAAAATATTTGCGCTTGACAACTTTTGAATTGCAATTATTAGAGCAAATAGGTCATCACGGCTTCCAGGATCTCGCATAGTTATAGCTAGATCCTGATGCTCATATGAGATTAACTCAGGAATGCCTGAAGTCATAAGTGCGGCCCGTCTAATAATACATGGAACACACTTACCGCATTGCTGGCGTTTACGTTTCCATTTACTGCAAGATACGGTGCTAGATACGATTCCCTTCAAGATATTTTGATTCTTACATTCTCTTAACATTTCACCTTTTGTTTTAAATTGATAAGGATTAAAAATAGTCACTTTAATTCCTACGGCGTCAAATATTGACTGCATCAAATCAAAGAAATATGGATGCGTGGTTCGAGTACTCAAAGAACCTATGCGTCTTGCTGTCAAGGGTGGATTGAGCGAAATAAATCCATTTTCTGGGATAAAAAAATTAACACTGTCCAAATCACTGGCTCGAGATAAAGCAGATGCTCCAACAACACCAAAAGCCAGAAAATTTAGGCTTCGTGTACGCATAGTTATATCTGTTTTACCATTAATTGATAGTGGGTTAGCGTTCACCGAGAAACGAGAGAATCTTCCGATTAGTTTTCGAATAATCTTGTCTTGGTAAGATTTATCTCCTTTATAAGCATGGCTTACTAAAAGTGGAATATGACCATCTTCTATGAAGTTAATTACCCCAATTGCACTATCAAGACCACCAGAAAATAAACTAATACAGTTTCTTTCACGCAGAGGAGTCAAGCGGTATCTTTGACGGCGAGTATATGGATTTGGCGGTGCATATCCGCCAGCTTTGATCTCAAGATTCCATAAGTCACCACTTAGGAAGTGTAGCGCTTTTTCAAGTGTTTCCTTCTGACTTTGCCAAACCGTAGGTTGATGCAAAGAAACTTGCAGCTTGATATCTCTTGTCCAACCATCAGCAGATGTCTTTCTTTGAACAAAGGTGTCTGCTGCAGTAACTGCTAATGCAATAGTCATAAAATCAAATTCAGCAGAGGAAATACGAATTCCTAGCCTTTTGACTGGATCAAGTAAAGAATTGCCAATAGCCGCCATATTTCCTTGCTGCCTTCCATCCAGTCCATAAATCTGTACTGGAATTACATCGTCTGACCATTGTGGAAGAGCGCTCAGTTTATGATCTACAGCTACCGTTATCATAAGTATGACTCCCATTCTGACCAGACAGCGCTTATAACTGAACGTTGTAGGTTAATTATCTGACTGTTAGTAAGTGTTCTCATATTTTCCGAAAATAAGGGAGCCATATATAGGTCAACCTCTACTTTAATTAGCTCCATTAACGAGTTTTCTGCTGCAATAGACTGGCTTGGTGTTTCTGCCTTAATCCATGCTTTACCGGCATCTTGAACCACCTGAAGGAAGATACTTTCTGCCATATAAGCAATCATCGTATTAACAATGATTTCATCAGTAATTGAAGTAGGATCAAAAATACTTACCCCATCTAGAGCCTCTACAAGAGCGTGTTTCAGTGCAATTCTAATTTTGTCAGAATCACCGCCTATAGGAGTGAGGGATTGAGTAATGGTATCAATTGCCTGTTCGCATGGCATTCCTGTGAGAGAACCCACATCAAGTACTAAGTCTCCTGCCCCAGTTCCTCTACCACTGGCCAGCGCGCTATATAGTGCAGCACCTGCTTTTGTTGTGTTGCCTAACCGTCTAGTTGCGGTATCACTACCTCCAGTACCTTTCCTGGCGTAGTGTCCCAGGGCAGACTTTAGAGCAGACTGGTTGCTAGTCCTAACAAATTCACCAAATGATCGTCGGAAGGGTTGAAAGCGTGATGACGGTGAACTCGGTAAAGGGACTTGTGGCTGATCATCTGCCCAAGGCGGAACAAGAGGAGATCCACCTCCAGGTCCAGGACTTGACTGTGATGTCCCCACAATTATGATTCCTTATACCACTCTTGACTTTTTAACAGAGCTTTCAGCCAGGGCTGTTGTTCACCGAGCCCCCGAATATATCGACGTAGTAAACTTGCCGCATCTGCGGAAGACTGGGCTAATAGACACCCTCCTTCAAAGCCTTCAGGCTTTTTATTCCAATCAGACACTTGTCTGAAATGATTGATAAGTTCCTCCATGACAGGAACTTGCTCTTCTACCAATAAAGAAGATAAAACTTTTTGCGCTCCAGGAGAAGATAAAGTTTTTGTCTGTGAAAGCACCTGTAAAGCTGTACGAGCGTTAGGAGATAATCCTACTATATAAATGCCCATGGGCAGAGTTTCCCTAGATAAGTAAACTGCCGCTCTCAAATCTATATCTTGTAATTCAGGCTTCAGTTTACTCCACATCATGATAAAGTCGGAATTTTTCGTCCAACTCTCTGGACAGTTCGAAGGAAGCTGTTCTCCTTTCAAGTTTTCAAGATCTCTAAGTATTTTTGGTTTTCCTAATTCACTGTCAATGAATCGGTAAAGCTCTGATGTTGCGTCTGCGCCAGCACAGCGCTCAAATATCACTAATTTAGTAATCAAGCTTTCATCCAAAGGAATTCCTCGCCGCTTTGCAACATTAGTTCGCATCTTAACTACGTTGAGCAAACGTTTAACAATACGAGGATTACCTTTAATACTTGGAGAAGTAGCTAAAATAGGAGCGATCCGATCAGTCAGGCTAAATGCTTCGATCAATCCCTCATTTTCCTTTGCATTAATTAGCTCTAATAGCTTGCTTGTCTCAATTAGATTTTCTCTCCAAGATTGCTGTAATGATCGCTCCAATTCAAGTCGAAGTTTTCCTAAATCAACTTCATTAATACCATTTTGAAGAGCGAGCAACATAAATAGATATGCTCTAATCTCACGGACTCCTGCTTTAGGAACCCGAATAGGGATCTGAATAAGCTTATCAATATAGTCAATCTGGTGGCGATCGCTTGTACCCTTGAAATAATCTGCGACTGCACCCCTGATCATGTCTTCATCAGCCGCTATGATAAATGCGGTATTTGGAAGAAACAGAAATAAACGTATAGCCTCCAGTGTATGAATGGCGTTAGATGGCAAACACCTATCGAGGTTGTCAATAATAACAACTAGTGGACGCTTAAGCTCAGCCAACACCTCACTATACTCTTTCCGAAAAGCAGCAATCTGTTGAGGTGGTGTAATCTTGGGAGTACCTTTTAAGAGTTCTGTTACAGCATCTTTTCCATCTTGGGCTTCTTTTGCTAAATCTTGGTAATCCTCCTGAGTAATTTGAGATTCTCCAGATGCTGCCTCAAGAAGCTTTTGACTTGAACTGATTCCTCTTGCAAGTAAACCTCCTGTGGGTACTCCATTTAGCAAAGCAAAGCCTTCGGCAGCCCAGCCTAAAGCACGAAATACATTAATGCGGCCTAGCAGTCCTTTCGTCTTCTTTAGTAAATTTTCATTACCCTTAGCTGCTTCATTTAACTCTGTAGCAATAATCTCAAGAATTGATATACGTGCATCATCATAACCTTGATACAACCAGGCATCAAAATTTACAGTTATATATTTTTCGTCTTTTCCATCCGAGTCCTTTAATTCTTTTAGATCTTTCTCAACAAGCTTGAGGAGAGAAGACTTTCCCGCTCCCCAATTACCAAAAATACCTATCGATATTGGGAGCATTCCTGGTGAAGTCAATATATCAACTGTCATCTTAGAAACTTCTCCAAAATTCAAATAATCAATTTCTGATTCTCTATCCGCCCACATAAAATCTTCCTGAATTAATAAATTTAAAAGCAAGCTAAGTCATATAACTATGGCTTAGCTTGCTTTCTCTCTGTACTCTGCATGACATCCCGATCAAGGTGACTAGCCAGATCCTGAGTTGAATACCATCTCCTGAGAGGGAGTTATGATGAAAGCTGTAAGTATAACTTCTCGTTCTAGAGTGTTGTGCCGATCTTGATCAGGCTATCTCCCCAATATGGCGGATTATGCCGATTACCGTCTCGATAACTACCCCGTATCGGGGTGCTATACCGATCTTGCTACGCACAAAAGACCTTTTGTGGGGTGTTATGCAGATGACTTCAGCAATTCTTTATCGTGGTACCACAATAGCTAGCTAATCCAGCTCAATCCCCCCCGTGGGCGGCGCAACCGCAGGCGAGATCGCACTCACTCCTTGCCGCACCGCAATCTGCTCAATCACCCGCAGCCGTTCATAATCTTGCCCCGTCAAATCATTCTGCGTCGTCACACCCGCTGCATCCGCCGCAAAGATCTGCCCCCGGCCATCCTTCGCCCGCAGCGAGGTTGAGCGATCTGCACCCCGCTCAACCTCATAGTCAGCCCCAATTAACTTAGCCGGGCCACCCCCTGGGTCAAAACAGGTATCCATCACCCGAGACAACAAACTCGCCACCCCAATCTGCTGCCCACCCACCGCATCAGCAGGGCCGCCATCCGCCTCTCCTCCCGCCGAAGCCAAACCAGCTTTAGCTAAAGCTGGTTTAGACTCCACCACATCTGCATCCATCACCGAGGCATCGTGCTCCTGCCGAAAGGTGGCCGAAGCAAACATCTGATCACCATCTCGGTAAAACTCCAGCTTGCCGTCCTGAAATACCGAAACCGCTGGTGCATCGGCAGGCAGTTCGCGATCTTTCACCGCCATTTTCAGCCCGTCAATAAACCCAGGATTTGCCTGCTCGTGCTGCATCATGTCTACAACCATAGTGCCCTCGGTGGTCAACAGCACCGAGTCACCCACCTGAATCTGCACTACCCCTTGCACTCTGGGAGAGCGGCCAGGGGTAGTGACTAGATCGGTCGGGGGGTGTGGCCCCAGGCCATCAGGCACCTTTCCCGGCTCAGTATGAATCGGCCCTGCTGGTAGCCCCAGACGATCTGGGGTACCTTCTAGCGCGAGCCCAGGCACTAGCGGCGATGGCTCAGCCCCCTTCTTCACTGGCGAGGATGGGGAATCATGAACCACCACCTGTCGCCCTTGAATCAAGGCAATAGCCGCCAAGATTCCACTCATCACGTCACGGATAGAGTGCTCGGCCTTATCGCCGTCGTGCCCACGCACCCCCGTCGTTTCTTCCAGTCCAGCCATATCAAACGTCCTCCCATGGGTCTGGGATAGTGGTCTCGGAGGCAGGCTCAGGCTCTTTGGCCTGTGGCACTGGGGTATCTGAGGAGGCCTGAGCAGCAGCTGTATCCGTCATCACGGGCATCGGGGCTCGGCCCGTGATGATGTCGGCAAGCCAGTTCACCGTCTTCACCATTTCGGGGTCAATGCCATTGGGGGGATAGCTGGGGTCTGCCATTAGAATGCCTCCGTAAATTCCATCAATGCCGCTGCGTTGATCACCCGTGCTCCAGCCTTCGGTGTCGGCAAAATGGAGGGCACCCCACCGTTAAACCGACCCCCTGACGCTTCAGCGCCCTCACCATCGACCGGCAGCGGCAACAGCTCCGCTGCGATCGCCATCCGAATCGCTATCTCCTGCCGGGCGCGATCGCTATCTCCCAGCGATTGCGGGGTACGGGCCTCCAGTTTTGCCTTCACCTTAGGCCAGGTCTTGACGCTCCAGTCGTCATCGAGCACGTCGGCCTTGGGCACCTTGATCGAAGAAATTAAGGGAATCGATGTCTCATCCTTGCGGCAGAAGCCGGGGCTAATCAGCACACACCGCCCCACCGGCAGCCGGTTAAACTGGGCAGGCTCAACAATGGGGCGTTTCTGCAAATGGTCGCTGGTCGAGTGTGAGGCTCCACCTTTGCCGCCGCTGCTGCGCGACTTTTGCTTGATCGTCACTTCCTCTTCGCCCAGATAATCCGAGAACATCCGGGCACTATCGGGATCTTGCGGATTAAACAATACCTTGGTGGCGCAACCGCCCAAAATCGCCCTGGCCTGCTCTCGCTTATAGGCATCCTCTAGCTGGGTAATGTTCTGAAAGCCAATTACCGTACACAGGCCGTCAGAACGGTTTTCGTTGAGCCACTGGGTCAAATAGGGCAGGTAAAGGGTCGGCAGCTCATCAATGGCCAGCAGCAGCGGATCGCTCCGTTTCTTCGTGACATTCATCGTCACCATCATGTGCAGCACTGTGGCCACCAGGGGCGCAACGGCTTCACGCCTGCGCCGATCTAGACCCAGAATCACCAGTTGCTTACCGGATAGCTCAATTGGCAGCGTGGTCTGACCGCAAAAGGTTGAGATCAGCTCGGGGGCCATGAACCGAGAAAACACCTTGCTGGCAGTACCGATCACCCCTGCCACCGTTTTTTCAGAATCCTTTAGCTGCAAGAGCTGAGAAAAGGCGTAATACACCCAGTGGGAAATGTGCCAGCCCTGGGGCAGATGACCCAGTTCTCCCAGACGCTTGCCTTCCATAATCCGGGCGGGCAGGGCATCGAGACCCAGCACGGCGCTGGCCGTCATCAAGTCAGGGTTGGGCATGCCCTTGGCCAGCATGAGAATGGCCTGGGTCAGCTGGTCTCCGGCGTCGGCAAAAAACTTATCCTCGGAGCTGTTGCTAGAGCGGGCAAAGTTGCGGTTCATCACCGACGCGATCTGCCGGGCCATCAGGGCATCGTCGGCATCGGCCATAAAGTCGAGGATGTTGCAGACCTCAGACTCGGGGTAGCCCGGCGCAAAAATGCGCACGTCATAGCCTCGGCGGGCCGCATAGGCCACCAGACACTCGGCCTGCCCCGGATATTTGAAGTCGTAGACCAAGGCGGGCATACCCTCATCCAGCGCCGCGCGAATCAACGGGTTAATCGCCGAATAGGTTTTACCTGAACCGGGGCCACCCGCGATCGCTACCCCTCGCTGCACATCGGGCAGGTAGAGGGCCTTGGCATTGCGGGGCTTGCCCTGTTTGTTGCGCCGCAAGGAGCCAATGTAGAGGGCCACGGAGTTATGCTTCTTGGCCTTGAGCTGGGCGATCGCCCGTTTTCTCGCCCGTGCCTTTTCCGCGCCACCGCTGACGCTGCCCCTGGCAATCTTGCCGCTGGTTCCTCGGCCCTTCATGATCTGCATGACCATGAACACCAGCGCGATCGCCCCCAGAATGATGCCGTTGCTGCCCATCAACGGTTTGAGCGCCGGGGCAATCGAATGCTCCACCGACTCTAGGGCCGTTGATCGGGCTGGGGGAGACTGTGCCAATAGAGCTTGTTCGGTGGCAAACATACTGGGCTACCTAGGCCTTCTTCCGGCTCTTGGGGTTAGGTCGAGATCGAGTCGATGAATGTTTCTGGGACTGGTTCTGAACGGGCGGCAGATCGCGGGTTACCTGAGCCAACAGAGTGAACAATTGGGCCGGGTTGCCCTTCCACAGCCACCAAACCAGCGCGAGGGCGAGGGTTGATGAAAACGCCACCAGCCCAACTGGCCCTGGATTGTCAGTCAGGGCTTCGATCGCTTGGCTCACCCGGCTCGACTCATCTGGGGCTAGAGCTGGGGTCTCTGGGGTGGGGCTGTAGGGAATAGCGCCAAAAGCCTGCTGCCCCAAAAAGACGGCATCCCCCGGCTTGACCACCATGAAAGGAATCGGGCCAATGCCGTAGGGCGAACAGTCCGCCGCCGTGCCCTCCCCCGACTGCCGACAGGTTCTAAAGTAGGCCACCAGCTGGATCTCGTCGCGAGACACCCGGTGCGGCACCACCTTGAACGACGGGTTATAGATGGCGGCACCCAGGCGCTCTAACCCCTGATTGACGGTAGTGAGGTCGCCCGTTCCCATGCCGCCCACCTGGCGCTGCCCGACCCGCCAGTGCAGCGATCGCGCCTGCCCTGGGACTGACTCTGGGGCCGAAAAGACTACTTCGAGGGCACCCTTGTCGGCCTCCTGCACGGTGGCGATCGCAATCTCACCCTGCACGCCGATTTTGCCCGGCAGCGTCCACAGGCTAAGGTTTTCAAGCAGCGGTACCTCTGTGAGTTTGGCCGACTCCCATTGGCTAAAGTTCTGGATCGGAGCGATCTCAATCCCCGGCAGCTCACCAATGGTGTAGTTGGCCAGGTCAAGATAGGACAAGCTAATTTCACCGTACTTGGGGTGCTGCTTGATCAACTCGCCCAGGGTGGTGCCACCGGTAGCGACAAACGTGGGGTCAACAATGGCAATCAGGTCTTTGACCAACCGAGAGTCGGCCACCTTGAGCGACAAGAGTGCCGGAGCAGCTCTAACCAAGGACGAAAGCGTTTGATAGTTCAGCAGCCCAAACTTGTCCAAGGGGATGGCTCTGATTCCTCCATCTCTGCCCTTGCTGGCATACACCCCCAGCTGATCGGCGATCGCAGCCATAGTCAGCAGGTGGACGTCAAAGCCACCCTGCAAATCGCCCACCGTCAGCACGTCAGCGATCGCATCGCCCCGCTGCCACGACACCGACCCCCAGGTTCCCGCCTCCGCCAGCACGGGCAGATCAGAGAAGGTAATCAGCCGCCAGTCAGGTATAGCCGCCTGGCGATCGCCAATCCGCAGCACCCCCAACGGCAGACTAAAATTAGCGGTAGTCAAGCCCGAGTGGGAGGGTTGCTCTGTTGCAGTCCCAGGGTGAGCTTCGGGCTGGGCCAGCGTCTCCGCCTCCTGAGCAGAGGCTGGGTCGAGGGGGGATGCAATAGCACCAGCACTAGACACTACCCCCAGCACCACCAGGAGAATCAACGCCGGGAGCGAGGCTACCCGCCCCATCATTCGTCACCCCCAACCGCCTCAGCCGGGTCGAGCGGTGCTGCATCCGCATCCTCAGGGGCACCACCTGGCCTCGGGACAGTTTGGCGCTGCTGCTCCAGCCCCCGCCTCGCGACCGCCTGCACTACCTCCAGGCTTATACCAGTCTGAGCCGACGCCTCTGCCACCGGCACACCGTTAGCGATCAACGCCAAAAATGCCCTCAGACTTTGGTGCATGGGGCCATTGGTGGCGATCGTACCGGCTTCAATCAGGGCTGCAATCCCGTGGGAGAACGTTAGGGGAGTAGCACCCTGGCCAGGGCTGGCCGAAGCTTGAATCATGGCCCTGGGGCCAGATGGTGCCGGGGCAGAAACCACCGCGATCGTCGAGTAATCGGCTGGCCCAGACCCATAGGCGATCGGAAACTGGAAAAGGTGAGCTGTACCGGAGTCATCCCGCGCCACCACAGAGAGTAGAGTAGCCGGGGTAGAGGGCAATCCCTGGAACGAAACACCGCTGATACGCCGGAGGTGTACCACCTGAGCGCCACCGGCATCAAGGGGCGAGTCAAAGTCGATGGTCAGCTTAGAGGGGTCATCTAACCAGGCTCGATAGATGCGCAGCCCGAGGCGAGAAAAGTCGAGGTTGGCCCCAGACCCCGGCCAGACCGTGATCGGTACCGTACCCGCCTGAGCCGCTTCTAACCGCACCTCCTGCCGCAGCGGGCGACCCTGGGCCAAGCCAGGTGCCCCCAGTACCGCCCACCAAAGGGGCACGGCGCACGCCGTCAGCGCTATACATAGCAGTCTGTTGCGGTCTTTCATCGTGTAGTCCTACGGCTCAAAGACAAATTCGTTCAGGGCAAAGACAGACACCTCCGCAGTGTCGTGAAACCAGATCCGGTTGCGGGAGTCGTAGTCGTCAATGCGCTGAGTCACCCGCTGCTGCTCGATCGGTAAAACGGCCTGAGCTGCGCCTGATAGAAGACCGGCAATGATGTTGACCGGGGCATATTCGGTAGCGACAGCGCTGGCTCCCTCACCGATAATCGTCTGCTGGCTAAGGGGGCGATTGAGCAGCTCGCCCACATGGCCGAGCGCCCCCAGGGCAGCTAGCTGCATCTGTGCCGCCCTGACCTCGCCACCGTTGCGCATCTCCTGGGCAACCAGAGGATTACCGTTGCCGCCCGTAATCAGCAGGTGATTCAGGGGCACTGGCGTTACCTTGCTCACCCCATCTTGGACCGTGACCACATCGGTCACCGACAGCTCCACCATCCCCGAGCCTGCCAGCACAGACACCTCGGCTACTAGCACCGTGCCAGCGTCCAGAGCCACGGTACCGTTATCAGCTAGAAGTGGCTGACTGAGGGCGATCGCCGTTCGCTGACTCTGCTGTTCCCGGCTCAGATCTTCGGCCCAGTAAATTGGGGCGACCAGCGTGGCCGCCGCCGTTGTCCCTGGAGCCACTCGCTTCAGAGTCCGCCCCAGGATTGCAGCCTCCTCTATCTGCAACAACGCAGGGGTAGCATCGCTGACAAGCTGCGCGATAGGCTCAGCCGCTGCGGGCTGCTGTGGCAAGGCAGAACTCGCCGGGGGTAACGACTCTATTGGCGTAGGTTGCTGTGGGCCTGGAGTAAAGGCGGGTTCCATCCCCATGCCAGTGCCATAGCTGCCCATCGCCGCCAATGAGGCCCAAAGAACCTCCGGGGCAGGCGGAGGAGGCCTATTCACTACGTTTTGTCGCGGCGGCGATGCACTGGGTCTGGGCGCTGGCTCCACCTGACGTGGCGTTGCAGGGGCATAGGTCGGTGCAGTGCGAGTCACCGGCCCAGTCGGCTGCACGGCCTGGGGAGAGACAGCAACGGTAGGCTGAGCGCCTTCAGCCTGCACGGCCTGGGCGCGAGCCATCTGATTGCGCAACGCTAGCAACTCGGCGGCTGATGGATCATTCCCTTCGCCATTGGTTCGAGCCTCGTGGAGCTGCAATGCCTGGGTTTGATTCCCCAGGGCATTGCGCGTCTTGAGTTGCCCAATCTCCTGCCGCTGCCGCTCTAGGGCCAACTGAGTCGGGTCTGCAGGCGGCTCTGGGGCTTGCTCTGGCCTCGCCGTGGGGGTTAAATCTCGCTTTCCGGCACTTTGAAAACCCGATAAGACACCACCCACCACCACCATGCATAGCCCCCCAATCAGGGCAACAGAACCCGCCTTCACCAGAGGGTTAGCCCAGATCGGGGTACGGGTCTTTCCGTCTGCATGGACACGACCGGCCAGCACATCGCGGTCAACCAACTCCTCTTCATCATCCCCTTCCCCATCGGGGTCGGTCGCCACACCATCCAGCGACTCATCACCCAATGCCCCAGAATTAGAAGGGGCGTTCTCTGGGTCAATGCCAACCAACAGAGATAGCTCATAGAGTTCATCGCGATCGAGATCGCCTTCATCGAGCAGCAAATCTACAGTGTTCGGAGCGATCGCCGCCCCATTTCCATTTTCAGTTCCAGTCGTCATCTCGCCGCCTCCGTCATCTCAGTAATGTCAGTAATTTGCAGTCCTGCCGAACGCACTTGGTAGACGGCCCGCTGCACCGCCGTCGCTTCAGCCTCCATCGGGTCAGAAGGCGGCTCAACGGCCTGAATACGAATCACCTTGTTGACCGGAATCGCAATCCCACCAGGATTTTTCACGTCGAAAATAATCAGATTCGCGACCATGGTTACATCCCAAAAACCAGGCGCAATTAGCAGAGGTTCAGACAGGGACTCAATATTGAAAACACTTTGCGCTTGCCCCTGAAACACCGATCTCGGGGTCAAGGCACCGACCTGCTCCAAAAATGAACCCCGAAAGTCTTCAGAAAGACTAAAACTCGCTTGCCACGCTTTTGTGGTGACGGTATTGCTTCCTGCCTTGACGCCTGAATCAGTCGTTGTTTGGATTGTTCCAGTCGCATCCTGAGCTTGACTGACTCCATTCCAGGTAAATACCATCGTCATTGCCTGCCTCGTGAACAGGCGAATCGACTCCGGTGTTCTATCTAGGTTGTCGATCGGCTTCACCGTAAACGAGTTGCCGTCAATGGTTTGAACCAGTGTCGGGACAGGCTTTCTAGCGATTTGACTGGTCGCCATCCCCAGCACTGCCGTCAGCAACAGATTGAGGCCACCCAGCACTAGCGCTAGCAACACAAAGAGGGGGAGCAGGTTTTCAGTTGCGAGTAAACCTTGTCTTTTCGGGTTGATTAATGTCATCTCATTTACCTACAGGGTCTACGGCCAAATAAATTTCAACGAGGGAGAAATCAGCGCCCCCTTTGCGGCAGTCTTGGATAGGCCAATTGAGAGGAATGGTTCGTACTCACGTGGGTAGTCGATAGCGCCATCCGACTGAGCAGTATGGTTGCAGCGCCCGTTGACCCGGCCAGCATGATATTGAAAATTGCCAATCCGCCCCCACTGGCCAACCCCAGCGCCAGCGCCGGGGCCAGCAGGGCAATTAAGACCAGGAACCCATTGGTATCAAAGGTGTTGGCATTCATAATCACGACGGCACACATGCCGACAATGATGTTGTAGGCCATCTGAGCAAAACCCAGACTCAAGAATCCGGTTATCCAGGCAAAGATGGGTTTGCCGCCAAAGGGCAACAGACTGGCTGCCACAGCGAACGGCCCCATCAGCGCCGTGAGCAACAGCGAAATTTGAATCAAATTCACAAACGCCCACTGAAAGGCCATCAAAAAAGCATGGATAACTACACGAGACTGAGAGCCGATTAGGCCACCAAATGCACCCGGCAGAATATCGCCTACATTGCCGTCAGTGTTATAGGCGTCGATCGCCCCTCGCACCATCTGCAAGGTCATGTCAATTTGAGGAAAAACGCTACCAGCAACGCCCGTAGCCGTTACTAGCCAATGCTGCTTAAAATCGCCCACCGTCGCCTCGATCTGCGCATAGGCCATTTCCAGACACTGGATCTGGGCCTCCCCCAGTAGGGACTGACATTGCTGCACCTGGGCATCCACCTCGGCGACCACAACACCCTTGGCGATCGCCCCCCGGATCGCTTCTTCCAGGGTGACGTTCAACATCGAGACTTGCAGCACCTGCTCATTCGTTCTGTTGATGACATCTCGAACAGAGCGCGTAGAAATGCCCAAAAGGCTACCTTGATTACTCAGTAGAGCAACCACAATCAGCGGCCACACCAGCATTCTCAGCGGTTCCCGGTAATCATCCTCATGCACGGCCATATAGGCAAATCGCATCATGAACAAGACCAACGCCCCAACGGCAAAGATCAGCGCCAGTCCGGTGATTTGGGTGTAGAGTTCCGAGGTAAACAGCTGCGTCCAATAAAGGCTATAGATATCGCCAATATCACGGCTCATCTCAAAGCCCTGGCGAAGCAGCTCGCCAGCACCTTGCACTCCTAAAATCTGCGTCGAATTTACGGTCATCTGCCGTCACCAAGAAGAACACTCAACCCAAATCGGTCACACCGTTTCCGCTTCGTTGTTACTGAAAGAGCACTAGGCCCGCCGAGCTGTTGATCACCTCAGCAGCCTGGGCCATACCCTGGCGAGATTGCGCCCGGTTGAGAGCAGATAGCTCTCGGGCAGCCTCAATTTGCACCAGGGAGTCAGCAGCCAGTTGCTGCCGCATCTGAATACTTTGACCGTACTGAGCCACGTCGATGGCCGACGATTGCGCCAGGGCCGCAATGTGGCTTTTCATAATGTCCTGCGTCACATCAAGCGCCTGAGCTTCTTCAGCGAGGACAACGATTTCCTGCAAGGTGTCGTCTGTGGCCTTGACCTCAGCCACAATCCCCGCCTGGCCCTCCTCACTGAGGAGGGAGTTAGCAAAACCTGCGGCAGCCGCACGGGAGACTTCTTTACTCGCCGTGTCAGCCAGCGCGATCGGGTTCATGTTGAACCGGTCTACCCGCTGCGAGGCAGCACCAGGCGAGCCATTTTCTGCCCCAGAGACGATCGCAGTGGTGAGCGCGAGTTGTGAGGCCAGCACGTCGGGAATGCCCAAACTGCCGGTAATGAATTCAGGCGGTGTCCCAAAACCACCTCGAATATTGTCCAGAAAGCGCCCCGCCGCCGTAGCAACGGTTGGAGAACGAGCCGCAACCCCCTGGGCCAGGGTCTGCGTTCTGATGTTGACCTCAGCGCGATGCCCAGCGCCTGCGCCATCACCAAACAGACCGCCGGGACCAAGCACAGCCCCGCCGCCAAAGCCACCACCGCCATTGAGAATGTCTCCGAGGGGGTTGTTAGACCCACCACCACCCGTCAAGATGCCGCCCAGGCCACCGCCGTTGGGGGTGCCGCCCCAGCCGCCGTTGAGGATGCCACCCAGTCCACCGCCATTGAGAATGCCGCCTAGGCCGCCACTGTTGAGGATGCTACCCAGGTCACCATTGAGAATGCTGCCTAAACCCCCACCGTTGAGAATGCTGCCCAGGTCACCATTGAGAATGCTGCCTAAACCCCCACCGTTGAGAATGCTGCCCAGGTCACCATTGAGAATGCTGCTTAAACCACCACCGTTGAGAATGCTGCCCAGGTCACCATTGAGAATACTGCCTAGACCACCGCCGTTGAGGATGCTGTCCAGGTCGCCGTTGAGAATACTGCCCGTACCACTCCCCCAGCCCCCATTGGCAAGCGCCCCCACGTCAAGTCCAGGGATAGAGCCTGGAGTAGAGGTCGGGGCGAATGTCGCAGTCGGGTCAGCAGTAATGGAAGTCGGATTTATGGCCTGAGCCTGTACTGGCTCCCCATGGGCCATAGCCATAGCCAATGCGCCAACGAGCGTTAATGAGCGCAATCCAGTTTTTGATAGTCGTCGATTCATAGATACGCCTCATGACTAATTAACTGAACTTAAGGGTCGAGATGGAAGCTCCACTGATGGGTAAACATGGGTTAATTCGCGTTGCGCCAAAGCTTTTTCTTGCTCAACCAGATCGGCTATTCCGCCGCCATTACGAATGGCATTGACGTAACATTCAGCAAATCTGGCCATCGCCTTAAATTTGCCTTCATGTCGGAGACGACTGAGCATCAAATCCCTCAGTTCTTGTTCGTCCGGGTTGTTAGCAACTGCTGCAATTTGAACTGCGCCAGGGTAAAAACGACAGTAGAGATATTGCCCATCTATGTCGAGCAGCCAATTTGAATAAAGCTCCGTCCTTTTCGGGAAAAATGCCTCCGTCGCATTCCTTGAGATCACCTCTCTGGGGTAGCCCAGCAATGTCTCAAAGGAGTCCACCGCCACGGCCTGGATACGGCCAATCATCTTGGTGCTCATGTTCTGCATGACCTTGGCCCCAGACACTGACTTCATGATGGTGTCTGGATCTTGGGCCGACAGCATGACGCGAATGCCAGCCTTGGCACCGTTCGCACATAACCGGCCAATCAGTTGAGAAATCGTTTTGTATTCAAAGAGGATCGGTGACTCATCAATAAAGAAAATTGACTTTGGGCTGCCCAGGGCGCGGCGAAGGGCAGCAGAATAGGCAGATAGAGAAAGAATCGCGGCCTCATTTTCGTTGCTCAAGTTTCTCAGAGCAAAGACCAGTAGTTGTGCATCAGTCCGGAAGGAGCTAGCTCGACCGATCGCCTTGCCAATCCGCGATTTAAGCCAATAATTCAGCTGAAGCTTGATATGGCTGGCAGCATTGGCAATTTCATCACTCCCGCTTTCCTCAAGCTCCAGCTTCTCGAAGGAGCAGAACTCGATAAAATCTTCAAGGGTGGGCATCCGTTTCCAGGCCTCACTGCCGAATCCATCCGATTCAGCCGCTCTGTATCGACTCAAGATTTCGGCATCGACAAAGAATTTACTCAAGGCTCTGCCGATCAAGCTCCTCACCGTTTGCTCAAGCAGCTGTTGGTTCTCGGTGGAGGGCAACACCATCGTGACCAGGGCAGACTCCAGGAACGAAACATAGTCCTGCATTCGTTCATCGCGATCTTCGAGGCTCAGACCGGTGAGCGTTGGCAGCTCCAGCAGGTTGTTGGACTCTCGCCCAATATCGAAATAGGCGGCATGGTCGCCCAGGAATTTAGCGTAGTCAGTAAAGGTGGAGGTGCCATCCGGTTTGGGATAGTCCAGGCATACGATGGGGTAACCCTTCGCCAGAAACATGGACAGCATCCCTGACACACATACCGATTTACCTGATCGGGTGGTGCCAAAAACAGCAATGTTGCGATGCTCACCAATGAAATCGATCTTGACCGGGCTCCCACCCTCGTCTGCAATCAGTTCAAAGCCCTGCCTACTGACCTGGCGAGTCATGGTGAACGGAATCAGTCCGGGAGCCTCGCTGCTGAGGTAGGTCTGTGTCCGGTTGTACGGGGACATCAGCAGCTTCTCCCAGGCCAGCGTTGGATGACACTGTAGCCACTGCTGCCACGCCACCTCGGGTTCTCTGACCACCTTCGCAGGCAGTAGAAAGCACTCGGCCATGTGCCGACAGGCTTCCGTCAGCCTGGCCCGGCTGGAGCGATGAATCACCATCACCGTGGCAATTTTGACGGGGATCGCGCCTTCGATAATTTGTGCCGTCGCCTCCACTGACTTTTGCACCTTAAGGGCAGCCCCCACGTCAATGGAGTTGGAGCTTGCCGCCGCTGTGGCAGCATTGTTCGACTGTTTAATCAGCCGCTGCATTTGAGTTTTGACAATAGCCTGATTTGCAGGGGAAACCTGGCAGAAAATCTCGGTGTCCACCACCTGATGGCGGCACAGCACGTCCCAGAGATACCTCAACTGGGCGCGCATGTTGGAGAATCCCGCAGGCTTGGCCACAAAAGGCATGACGGCAACGTATTTGCCCCGCACCTTAACCCAGGCGCGATCCGCATCGGGGACGGTCATCTCACCGCCCTCACCCTGGATCAACAGCGATTTTGGATCGTATTCGTTGGTGACAGCTTCCGTGATCGTCTGCCCATCGAACGTAAGAGGGTTGGGGACCTCGGGGGGCTGATTCGTATTGAAAATATCCCAGGTCTTTCCCCAAAGATCGTCAGCAGACATGGGGGTAATTTCAAGCCCCATCTTGATGGCCAGCAGAGACTCCCAACGCATGTAGCCCTCTTCAAAGGCAGCGCTAAACATTTCCTCGAACCGCCTCAAGATGACGTTTTTACCCTTACCCTTAAACCCTTCCCAGAATGAAACCAGCGAGGCCAGAGCTCTCTCAATTGGGTCAGCCTCGGCCCCAGCGCGATCATCCCCCGCAATGGTATAGGTGCAGTAAATGGTCATGGTTTTGACCTTGCGCACCCCTTGACTGGCCAGGTCTTGGGCACGTTTCTTTTCGCTGAGCAAAATGAGCTTGATCTCAGCTGATGGGGCCGACGCAATGAGCTCATCGAGCTCAGTCTGGCGATCGCGATCGGTAGCAAAGCTGCTGAGCTGAACCGTCATCGTGCCATTGCGAGGCAGTTCCTTGAGTCCAGACTCTAGTCGTTCGACAGTAGGGAAAATTTGCTCAGACCGCAACGTGTCGTGAAGGCCGCGACAGGTAAATCCAAACACCAGGCGATAGCTATTTTTGTGAGATAAAAGAGCTGCTCCTACACTCCGGCCTTTCATCTTGAACTTGACAAAGGTTCTGAGGCTGCAAAAATCTTCAAATGCCTTGAGCGTCGTCTTTGTCGATCCACCCTTTGATGACTTAAGAGACTTTATATTGCGTTTTCCGAGCTTTCCACTTGCCATGCGCTTGACTCTCTGATTGTGCCAAAACGTTTCTCAGAAATAATTTACCCTTGGCCGATTTCTGGAATTTTTGGGTGTTTTTCTTCGCTTTGCTCGTTTTTGAATCTTCTTGCGCGGATTGAGGTCAGGGTACGGCGCGAGTGGCGTGAAATAAGCAAGATGGCCGTAGCACCAGCTAGGAGGTGAATGAAACTTGGAGAGGAAACGGGATGCATCAGACCCCGTCAGCACCCACCAGGTCGCCACCCCCCAGCCGATGCACAAAATAGTCGGTATCCATCCAGCCCCAAAAATTCGATTGACAATAACGATGTTGAACAGGGCAATCACACACCAGGGAATCAACTGGTCTGCCGGAATCGGCCCAAACCCTGGCTTCATATTGATCGCCCCGTTTACCGGGACAAAATCGTCGGGGTGTCCCAACATGGAGGATTAGTCTCTGCTGAAGAATAGAGTTGTATAACCGTTTGCCCTTACATCCCAATGACCATCGCTCTAGCCACAGCCATTGGGATGGGAGTCGCGTCATACCAGGCATCGCTTGTATCGAGCTAACCACCACGGGCTAGGCTCCACCAATTACCAGGGTCGCCAGCACATCCCCAATGACCACCGCCATAACGATAATCATGGGAGCGCGGGCCAGCTGCTGCCAATCGTCATCATTTCTGGCCGATTGAATAACGCGCACCAGAGAAACCGCGATATAGAGCAAAAACAGCGCTCGAATTACCCCAAACACCAGGGGAACAACATCCCCAGCATCAGGGAAAGTGGTATTAAAGAAATCTTCAGCTACCTGGAAGAACTGCGCAAACAACGGGTTCGTTTGGCTCATCCAGAGGCTGGAACCAAAGAGGAGGCCCAGCACCAGCCGAAAGACACGGGGGGAGCCAATCTTCTTCAAGATGCGACTAGCGATAACATCCTTTTTCGCGGCCCGACGCAGAATCATCGCCACAGCCATGCACAGGCCAGAGCCGATCGCCATAGTGGGGGATAACTGGAGCAGTCGGAGTCCGGCAAAACCGCCAACCGCAAGCCAGGGCAGCACCTTAAAAACGGTACAGAGGAATCGATTTTCGGATAGAGCCTTAAACAAATTGCCTTGGCTAACCGATAGCGCACGGGCAATGCCTCGATCTCTCATGCCTTTGACAACCTTGGCTGAGAAGCGAGAAACCGCTGTCCGTTCTTCAATACTCAAAGGTTTGAGCGTAGTTGTGTTCATAGCGGAACCACAGGGAAAAGGGATAGGTGGATCAAACTGGAGGTTCAACCCTGGAGCAACCCTATCAACCGAATTTCGCCCCCATGTCGCAAGCGCCCTTTTTCTGACTAAGTTTGTCTGCGAGTCATCTGACCACACACGCGAGATGAAGAAATGTTAAAAAATATTTCGAAATACTCCTATTAGCGGCGACTCCCAAAGAAACCTAAAGGCTTCGGGCTATACCCAATAAAGCTTGGAAAGATTACCGAAAGTAGTAACTTAGAGGCTTGATGTCGTGAGAGCACTTATGGTCTGCAACGAGCCTGAACATCTAGCCACCTTGGCGAAATGCCTGGATGAAGCAGGTCACGAGGTCAACATCTGTAGCTGCGAGGCGTCGCTAACTGTCATCGGCCAGGACAAGCCAGACCTGATCTTTGTCGCCATTTGGAATATCCTGTCGCTGCCCAGCTTTTTCCTGCAATTTCAACGGTTGTATGCACCGCTGAATAATGGCTACAGCCCGGTTATCATCGCCATCACTAATCACGAGTCGCTAGATGTTGGGCACCTCTACAACATGGGGTTTGACCTTGTTGCCGAGATGCCCGTCAGAGAGCCGGTGCTGATGGCCCAAGTGGCCGCCATCGATCGCAGAATGGGCTTATCTCGCAGGACAGTGACCTCAGATCACCTGCTTGTCAACCTGCACACCCACGATGTCTTTGTTAAAACCCAGCAGGGAAGACTGCTGGCCCACCTGAGCATCGGGCAAGTCCAGTTCATCTTGCTCAAGTATTTTATGCAGTACCCAAAACGAATCTGGACGCGACCAGAGCTGCTAGAGCGCTTGGGCGAAGAAGTGGAATCCACCAGGATCATGGACACCTTTGACCTTCGCTTGATTGATGGCAACGTTTACCGCCTACGAAGAGCCATAAAAACTGCGCTTGACGGCCTTGTCGAGCCCTGGCAAGTAGGTCAGGGGTTTCGAGAAGCCTTTTTGCACACCGAGAGGTCGGGAGGCTATTTCTTTTGTGATGCGATCGTGCTGCACCAAGACATAACCCCAGTCATCAAGAGCACGGCCCCAATGCAATATTTGCCCTGTGCCACCTGTGGCCGCACCACCCCGGAAGGCTGCACCCAGTGCCTGGCGGGACAAATCCTCACCAGGCCAGCGCTTCTCCCTAAAGGCCAAGGCTAAAGGCCGATGGCCGAGCTATGAAGGCAACTTTGCCCTGAATGCGCTCCGCAGGTACCGGGCCAAGATGGCGAGAGTCATAGGAATGCTCCCGGTTATCGCCCATCAAAAAATAGTGCCCAAAAGGAACTTTAACTAAAGCTAGATTATCGTCATGCCTAACGGTATAGGGTTCTGAGAGTACCTGACCGTTGACATAGACATCACCATTGAGGATTTGTACCTCATCTCCCGGCAGCCCCACAACTCGTTTGACGAAGCGAACTTTTTCTTTATTGAAGAGACCACCTCTAAAGCCAGAGTCAAAGGCTACGATATCGCCCCGCTCTGGATCTTTGGTGAAATACTGCATGTTGTTCACCAGGACGCGATCGCCCTCCCGCAAGGCAGGCTCCATCGACCCGCTAGGAATGTGGCTAATAGGGGCAAGTAACCGGAGGGCCAACAGCAGCGGAACACCAATGCTGCCGATCACGGCCACATCCGCTAGTGACGCTCGAATTATTTTCGCCTCACCAGGGCTAATCAATTGCACCATTGTTTACTCCTAAAATAGCGCTATGAAGTCAGCAACTTTCGCAGAGAGCGACCCTGAAAGCAGCTCAATGTTGGCCAGTAATTTCATCTGAGACACATTCAATGGGCGACCAGAAAACCGGTCGCAAATGTCTTCTAAATCTCGCGTCACCTCAACCAAATCAGTCAGCAGATTTGGCTTTCGGCAAGGCGACCAGGAGTCATCGGCATCGTCTAGCAGTTCACTAAGCAAAGGGCCAAACAAGTCGATGGCGGCAGCATCCCGCCCTAGCGGCCCATTCTGCATCGAACCGTCATCCCCTGTTCCAATCTCCATACCTGCCTTCCATTGCACTAAGTCGGACTATAAATTCCGAATATCGCCGACATGTCGTGACCATATTGCCGCAGGCATCAAGATACGATTCTTAAGATAGTTCAGTAAGTTGCCAAGTTTAGTATTGGGGATAGTGTCAGCAGATCGAAAATGTACAGTGCATGAGCCAACCTACATCAACACTCCGGAAAGTTTTTCAGGGTGGGGTTGGAGAAAAGCTATCCACCGCCAAGAGTGCAAGTGTATGAAACAACAGTCCAGACAGTTTTAGCAACGAAGCTACAAGGCTTACAGGGCGGTCACCCCAGTAATCGCCCATTTGCATCAAGGTTAGCTTGCAGGATGACGTTGATTTAAATACCTTGGGCAACGTAGGCTCTGGCTTACAGGCAATATTCAGGGCGATTTTCTGTCCGGAATGTTGTTCAAAATAACCTCATACTCAAACTGAGCAAAAAAATCTTTCAACGAAAGGCTATTCCCTGCGGCCAATTTCTTTATTCCGGCCCACCCGTCATCAGTGACCCATGCCGCATGGCGAATCAGATCGTGACTGGAAGGTGACGCAGCACGGGTTACAGGCAATGTGAGAATGAAGTGGGCGCGACCGAGCAACTCAACCAACTCGGAGCGACTCACTGAAAACTGAATAGCTAGGGCATCAATCCGAGCGATCGCCTCTGAGGTTGCCAGAATGTGCCTCAACTTCTTTTTCGCCCCGTAGCGGGGTGATGGAGAAGTCAAATTCAGCAGGCTTCTATCGCTCACAAGTAAACCATTCGCCCCCGCCAGATCACTATACAGCACAACACCAATACCAAGGCAGAGAAGACTGATATATTCATTATTACATTGGTATTGACTATTCTATAGCAATGTAATATATTCGGATGGTAGACCTAAGTAGGTGGCATGGATGGATGCAAAGATCAGGCGCGTCAAGCGGTCGGCTAAGTGCATCCAGCGCCTCGTCGGGGACATCTCGGAATCGCCAGCGGTGATTGAGAATCCTGACCTCAACGTTGTACTGGAAAGGATTTCGCGCCACATTGAGGAAATTCAATCTTCAATTGAGGCTGGATAGAGGAACACGTGAAGCCTTCAGTACAGGAACACGGCTATGGACGCCTACGAAGATACCCAATGGGATAAAGATTACCGTCGCGCCTATACGTATGCCCTGGCCCAGATCGGACTAGCTATGCACGCCGACGCAGCAGGACGCCTCTACGCCGACGCCGTGGCTTGCCTTAGGGGCCAGAGGCAGTTGAAGGAGGTCGATGGTTGCTGGGAATGGGTGGCAGGGCCATTTTGCTCAGCTGATAGCTTCACGACCCAGGCCGATACGATTGCAGGTTTTGAGGAAGCTATTTTCGAACTAGTGGAATGGTAGGCATAGCAAGGATGACGACAAAGCGTGATCGCATTGACACCCTCATGAAAAATCACCTCTGGCTAGAGGTGCGTTACTACCCTAAGGGCACCTACGGGGCTATAAATCAGCGGCGAGGGAATTCAGAAGCCTCACCAAGCCCTACCGCACCCGCGCCAGTTTCACCAGCCCAGACCGTGCTCTGGCCCACGCCAAGCAGCTTATGGTCGCACTGCCCCAGGAGAATGACGGAGTGCCGTTTTGAGTCAGCACCGCAGCCATGAGATCGCCCCGAGTCAGCAAGGGTAACGCCGCCGCTTAAAAAACCGGATTTTTAGATGTATTCTTGCACTTACACTGAGGTCTTGAGATGACACAAGTACGATTAGCTATCATGTCCTGCGCCGGAGGGACAGGTAAATCGACAGTGGCCACTAACCTGGCGTATTCGCTTGCCTGTCTGGGGCAGAGCGTCTGCCTCATTGACTGCGACAGCAACGGCACAGCCGCGCTTTTTACCGGCCTGGAGAACCCCAGTGCTATTGGGGAAACTCTAGTTGCAGCACTTCAGTCAGGGTTTAAGGGGCCATGGCCCCTTAAACCTGTATGGAGGGACTACGGAATTGAAAAAGTTGATGCTGTTCTGGGTGGCCACTTTCTCAACGAGGGTGCCAGGCAGATTCTGAAGGAGCCCCGCGCCGCATACCTCTTGGCCGATGCGATCGAAGACGCGCCACTCCCCCATGATGTGGTTATTTTTGATTGCCCAGGAACCATAGAGCAGTTTCACCAAATGGTTCTCCCAGCCTGCAACCAAATCTTGATCGTGCTCAAGCCGGACACAAAGGACATAAACGCTGGGTTTGGCTTAATCCAGTGGATTGCGGAATTTAGCAGGGATTTGCGCCTGAAGCCTAAGCCCAAGATACTTGGAGTCCAACCAAACGCTTTTGATAAAGATGCAGCTATGCATCGTGAATGCTTGGCTGATGGGCCAGGCATTGAGGATTCCTTGCCGGTGGTGCTGCGATCACTGCCAGAGCCCATCCATGTCTTCCCCGCGATCCAGCAAACTAGGTACTTAACCAACGCCGGAGCGGTAGGATTACCCCTGCGCCTGTATCGCAGCGATCGCACCACTTGGAAGATCGCGGGGCTTTTTGAGGCTTTGGCTAAAGCTGTAATGGAGGCTGATCATGGCTAAGGGTGTCAAGCGCTCCTTCACGAATTTAGCTCAAGGGGCTAATACAGCCCAGGCTGTATCGCTTCTAGGGGAGAAGGATGAGGAAATTGAAGCTCTCAAAGAAAGGATTAAAGAGCTTGAGGTAGGGGTTGCTGGAGGGACAACCGATTGGGTTTGGATTGATGTAAACCTAATTGAGCCAATGGCGATTTCGATCACTGATAATTCAGGCAAGGTGGTCGAAGTTTTTGGGCAGCCTCGAAAATTTTTCGACCTAGAGGGCATGGCTCAAAGCCTCAGAATAGAGGGGCAGCAAGACCCTGTAGTACTACGCACAGTGGGAGAAGGTCGCTACCAGTTGCTGGATGGCGAAACGCGGTGGAGATCCATCAAGGATGTGCTAGGCCAGGCGAAGATCAAGGCCAGGTTTCATGAGTGTAGCGACGAGGAAGCCCTAGCGTACACGCTAGTGGGCGATGCACTGAAGAATCGTTTCAATGCCCTGGAGCAAGGGGAATCGATCGTCAACTTGCTCAGGTCAAAACTAAAAAAAACTGAGCAGGAAGTTGTCTCGATCCTTTACAGGATTCAGAATCAGCTGGTTTCAAAGGGAAACGACAAAGAATCGATCGAGTGGATCTATGAAAACGTAGATGGTTCTGAGGTTGTTCTGCGATTACTATCCTCGCTAAATATCACGATAGCAACGATGGTAAATGCTAGGTTACCCTTGATGTTACTCCCGGAAAAACTCAAAGATTCAATCAATAATCGAACGCTAACACCAAGCAACGCACTGACACTTAGAAATGCCCCCGAATCGATCTGGTCTAAAGCGATTGAGGGTCAAAATGGCACAATGCCAAAGCGCAAGATGAAAGCGCTTATCAACAAACTGGCGCTGGAGATGGCCGATTCATCGCCGACCTTGGCGGTGAATAGCAGTGCAGAAATTGACGCTGACAATACTGAAATTGATTCAAGTTCAGGCTCTGGGGAGATTACAAGTGAAGCGAACTTACAAAAATCGGTCAAAGTAGCTGCTGCTGAATCACTTGAAAAAAATGCAAATGCAACGACTGTTCTAAAAACGCTTCTGAAACAGCTCAGGACTCTTCGTATCGACGATAGTATTGAAAATGACGACAAAGGATTGGAACTTTTGGAAAGAGTTTCAGCCTCGATTCAGGCGCTTTCGGAATACTACCAAGATAAGGGAAAAGAAGGGAAGGGTAAGCAACAAAAGCAATAAAAATATAGCGCTATATGAAGCCACAAGCCTGGGCCGGTCGTTTCTGTGGGCGATAGCGACACGATAAGGATTAACTACCAGGCGATCAAGGTGCTGGTGTTGACGTGCGATCGCAATCCTGCCCCATAATCAGGCAACCTAACCCCAGGCATAGATGCACCCTAAAAGCTCCCTACCGTGGCTACCAGGCTCGGTGAGGGTCTTTTTTTGCGGCAATAAAAAGCCCGCTGGTTTCCCAGCGGGGGTGTGGGTGTACTTTGCTTTGAGCAAAGACCTGGGCTGACCGGCTGGGCGATCGTCAGTGAAAAATGAGAGCATCCCTCCCTATCTAACAGATTAACCCACTGCTAATGGGGGGGTTGCTCTTTTGCGTGGGGGGCTGTCTGGAACTCACACAGCCCCCACCCCGCCAAACTAGCACAGCTACCGAGGGGTGGGCTAGGGTGCGATCGCAGCTCGCCCAGGCCAGAGATTTACGGATGAGGTCAAAGGAGGCTCTGTAGGCTCAGCAGCAGACTTGGGTGCTTTTTTAGCCTTCTCGCCTTTCAAAGCTTCCCTAACCACTTCTGTAGAGCTATGGATACCAAAGTCTCCAGGTACTCAGAACAGCCTTCAATCCCGAGTGATAAACGAGCATAACCCTCTACCGAAACTGGGATATGGGAGCGGTGACTGAGATTATTCAACAGCGCCTGCCTTGGCCATCTGCTTTTCGGAATAGCGTCCCATTCTTCTTTCAGGCGCATTTTGCCGAGCCCTTGAGATACGTGCCCAACGTGAGTCAGGTTACCGTCGTTCAACCACAGTCTTAGCCGACCGACCATCTCTGTCCTGCGGGACCCGACCCAGTAAGTAGGAAGGGTTAACCAGAGAAAGAGTACAGGCCGCTGCTGGCTCTGGTTAAAGCAGATCTCCGCACACAGCTTAGTCTTGCCGGTGCCGTACTGAATGCTTTTGGCCTCGGCAACCTCCTGAATCCTCGAGTCAAAGTTCAAAATCTGCTGTCTAGTTCTTAGGAAAGCCTGCTGCTCCATTGCTGAGCAGGCCCCCAGCCACTTAATCAAAAGCTCTGGTACATTGGCCAAATCCTCAGACTGACGGCTCAAATGGCTCTCCTGATACGGCAGAACAGCTCGAACCGGTGGGCAACCATCATTTTCAAATTTCAGTTCGAGGTAAAACTGATCGTCTTGAACTACCCCCACCTGAATGAACTCGAAGGATAACCGGCTGTGTTGCCGATCGATGTGGTTGTGGCGGTGAAAGGAGGGTGCGATCGCAATTAGGCGAACTGGCTTCTCGTAGTCAATGACATCCGAGAAAGGGCGTTCCTCCAGCAGGTTGGCATAGTAGCGGGTAAGTTGCTGAACGACATAGCGATCTTCTATGTTCTTCAGCTCCAGAATCACAAGGCGGCGATCTGCCGTCAAAGCCAAAATGTCGCAAACCTCACCCATGACGGCATACTGCCGCTGGAACGGGCGCAGGTGCAGGAGATCTTGCAAGGCGCTCCATACAAAGTCTTCGAGCGATTTCTCACTGGCAAACTCCCATCCTTGAGCTACTTTCCTAAGCGACACGCTGCCTAACGGGCTAACCACAGATTGTTCTTCCATACTCAGAACGTCCAATCTAGCAATGAGTTACAGCCTTATTGGGCACAATGGGGAAACTCAAAACCCTTGGCACAATGGCCACTCTCATCCCCTCCTACAGCAGCTGCACCTCTCGCATGACCGGGGGAGAGCGCCGCCTGGCCCAGCGGCTCGAAGCCAAGCTCGATGATGACTACCTGCTCTGGTATGACGTACCCGTAGGCCCTAAAGCCCTGCATCCTGATTTCATCCTCCTGCACCCCGCGCGCGGCCTCTTCGTGCTGGAGGTCAAAGACTGGAAGCTAGACACCATCAAATCTGTGAACCCTGATGAGTTTGCGATCGCAACCCCACCCCAGGGCTTGATCAAACAGGTCAAAAATCCCCTCCACCAGGCGCGAGATTACGTCCTAGCCATGTGCTCACTACTGGAGCAAGACCCAGAGCTAGTGCAGACCGCAGGCCGCTACCAGGGCAAGCTGCGCTGCCCCTACGCCTATGGTGTGGTGATGCCCAACATCACCCGCCGCATGTTCGACGCTGAGCCGGTGCTGGGCCAGGTGATTCATGCCAACCTGGTCATCTGCAAAGACGAAATGACCGAGGCCGTAGACCCAGGGGTCTTTCAAGAGCGGCTATGGGCCATGAGCCACTACAACTTTGGCACCACGCTAACCAACGAGCAGATCGATCGCGTTCGCTGGCACCTATACCCAGAGATGCGCATCTCCGCCAAACAACTCTCTTTCTTCGATGATGAGCCCGCCGACACCCTACAGACCGCTATCCCGCAGGTGCTCAAGGTCATGGACCTACAGCAGGAGCAGCTGGCCCGCAGCCTGGGCGAGGGCCACCGGGTTATTCACGGGGTGGCTGGCTCTGGCAAAACCTTGATTTTGGCCTACCGCTGTCAGCATCTAGCAGAGGCCATGCAGACCGTTTTGGTGCTGTGCTTTAACGTAGCGCTGGCTTCAAGACTGCGATCGCTCATGAGAGAGAAGGGTCTAGAGCATCTGGTCACCGTCCGCCATTTCCATGGCTGGTGTACCGATGTGCTGAAGCAGCACCAGCTACCGCGCCCCGATTATCGGCAATACAAAGGCGCTGAGTACATCCAACGGCTAGAGGCTGCGGTGGTGGCCGCCGTCGAGGCTGGGAAGATTCCCACCGGCTATTACGGGGCGGTGATGGTCGATGAGGGCCACGACTTTGCCCCTGAGTGGCTAAAGCTAGTCGCCCAGATGGTGAACCCCTCCACCGATTCCCTGCTGGTGCTCTACGACGATGCTCAAAATCTCTACGGCAAACGGGCTAAGCAGGAATTTAGTTTTAAAAGCATTGGCATTAAGGCCCAGGGCAGAACTACAATCCTCAAGCTCAACTACCGCAACACCGCCCAAGTGCTGATGCTGGCCTACGAGTTCGCTAAAGAGGTCATGCTACCCACCAGCCCTGATGAGGACATGCCGCCCCTGGTGCAGCCTAACAGCGCCGGGCGCGAGGGGCCGGTACCGGAGCTGGTCAAGTGCCGGAGCTATAAGGCCGAGATAGATCACATCATCCAGAGAGCCCAGCAGCTGCAAGAGCGGGGGATTCCTTGGAATGAGATGGCGATTATCTACCGCGAGAAATGGATGGGAGAGAAAGCATTCCAACAACTCCAGCAGGCCGGGTTGCCCGTGGACTGGCTCAACCGGAGCAGCAGCAGCCGTAGCTTTGACCCATCGACCCAAAGCATCAAGCTGATGACCATGCACGCGAGCAAGGGGCTAGAGTTCCCGGTGGTGTTCATTCCTGGGGTGGGCTATCTGCCGAACCGCTATAACGATGTGGCTGATGAGGCCCGGTTGCTCTATGTGGCCATGACCAGGGCGATCGAGGTGCTGGTGTTGACGGGTGACAAGCGATCGGTGTTTGTAGATCGCTTAGAAATGGCAGGCGCAGCAACAATTAACTTCAAAACCTCTAATCCGCAAGATACTTCCTTTGTACCTCTAGGCAACCATAAGGAGCCATCGGTGAACAAAACACAAAAAATGCTTGATGAAGCAAATAATCGTAATACTAAAGGACAGGAAAACCTAGAAAAGCACCTTAAAAATTTAACTCTTCAGGAAAAAGAACATTACGAAAAGATCATCGCTTACATCAACCGGTATAGGCGTGTTTCTCTGGCACTGAATAATTTATCAATAGAAGAACTACAGTTCTTGCTTAACGAATGTAACCTTCGCCGATGGGGAAGTGCGGTTAAATGGTTTGAGGACTATTACAAGCTCTTGCTAGAAACTAAGTATTATGTCAATGAAGGGGGCTTTTGTGACAACCCCAAATATCATTGCCAGGGACTCGACAAAATCAAAAAGCTACCACCAGGAAGCGCTAGGAAAAATCAACGAGAATGGGAAGAACCGTTCTTATGATCGCTCCAATTCTCCACCGCAGTCGGTGAGTGGGTTCGCTGGGACCTCCAGTAGGCCGGGTTGCCCGTGGACTCACTCAACCAGAGCAGCAGCAGCCGTAACTTTGACCCCTCGACCCAAAGCATCAAGCTGATGACCATACACGCGAGCAGGGGTCTAGAGTTTCCCGGTGGTGTTTATCCTTGGGGTGGGCTACCTGCCGAACCGCTGCAACGATGTGGCTGATGAGGCCCGCTTGCTCTATGTGGCGATGACCAGGGCGATCGAGGTGCTGGTGTTGAGCTGCGCTCTGCGATCATGGTTTGTAGAGCGCTTAGAGAGAGCACTGAGGAATGAGGATTGATGTTCTGGGGGAGATGTCATCAGCGCCATAGACTGGGGTAATCGCAAATCAGCACACACTAAATGAGCCATATCGACCTCTCAAAGCTGAAATGGGTCAAAGTCATCCATGACCCTAGCGGTTGGGCCTATACCCGCGATCGCATCAAGGAAATGCCCAATGCCATTGATTTCAACTATGTGACAGTCTTTCCCCTAGGCTTTCGCACGGATAAAGCTAACCAGATTGAAGCCGCCGTCCAGATTGCCCTGATCCAAAATGGCAAGCTCACGCACATCGTCGAGTTACTAGACTGTGAGGCTTACGAAGAATGCGGCTGGTATCACCGAATATGTCGAGTCCTGTGGTGGCAACCTGACTTAGAGGACTGGGGCAACCTGCATCCCCAGAGCCAGCGACTGGGCTTTGACCCAATGCTTATGGACGGAGAGCCCCATCTAATTGAGAACCTTAAGCGCTTTAGTGAGCGCTGGAACGACAACGGCAAGATGGCTGGGTTCAGGGCATATTTGGCGGAGCGGCTGTAGGTGGCTGATGAGGCCATGACCAGGGCGATTCGAGGTGCTGGTGTTGAGCTGCGATCGCAGGTCGGTGTTTGCTGAGCGCTTGGAGGGAGCGTTGGGGAAGGTGAATTAATCCATAATTACCTTTTGAGAGAAACTCAATGAGCCCATATTCTTTATACAAATGGGTTCTACCAACACGGGACTTACAAAAAACGGTACACTTCGAGATTAGCGAGGCTAAACTTATGGGAACTGAACAACACTTGGTTAAAATCATCTGGAAAGTATGAGCACTTCACGTCTGCGTATGTGGGAAGGCAAAGAGTGGGAAAAATATATTCAACGACTGCTTCAAATGCATTACGGGATTGGGAATTATCAAGAAATCCCAGATAAACATGGTGGAGATTTTGGCATAGAGGGCTACTCAACGGATGGGTGCGCATACCAGTGTTATGCTGCACAGGAACCTCTCTCAACCAAGCAAAGATATGAACATCAGAGGAATAAGATAACTACTGATATTGGGAAGTTTATCAATAATAAGACTGAGCTAGTTAAAACCTTTGGCCACACAGTCATTAACAGATGGGTGTTAGTAGTTCCGCTATCTGAAAGTGCCTCGCTGGTACAGCATGCCTCCACAAAGGCCAAGGAGGTTTTAGATGCCAAACTCTCTTATGTATCGGATGACTTTAAGATAATCATTATTACCGACGATAGCTTCAAAAAAGAGATCCAAGAACTAGCATATATTGGAGCTATTGATATTGTTTTACCAGAAATAGAAGTCACACCAGAAGACTGCAACAATTGGATATCTGAAAATGACGGATTAGTTGGCAGATTAAATGAAAAAGCACTCAAGATTCCCAAGCTAAAGCCAGAAGAAAAAAGGCAAGACTTCATCAGCTCAATAGTTTCTCACTATCTAAGAGGTCAAAATTCATTAGACAAGTTTAACAAAGACTATCCTGATATATATGCACGACTGAATAACTGCAAACGCACATATGAGAAGCAACTAGAAACTTTAAGCCTGATCAGCAACAATCCAGCGCCACAGCACCTCACTGAAGCATTAGAAAAATACAGAATAGAGCTAGAAAATACTATCAATAACCTACCAAATACAACCATTCAAAATCTAGCTTGGGAAGGCATTTCAGATTGGCTAATACGATGCCCACTTGATTTTTAAGGAGAGCAGAAATGCAAACAGATGAATTGATTGACTTATTTGACATACCGTTCGCTTTCAGGGGTCAGCCTACACCTCTGCAGCCTCAGTTAAGAATCATCTGGGGACTCAGCATTCTAGTTCTAATATTAAGCATTTGTTCTCGCAGCAATCGTAGTTCTATTCCTAGACTACATGTTCTTAATTGGGCACTTCGAAGTAGTCAAAATAGAGAAAGACTCATAAGCTTATTAGAAGATAACTCATCACCTTTAGGAATTTTAGTAAGATATGAGCCAGGTTTTAATAGAGCAATCGAGTATGCAATTGCAGAATCTATAGTAGAGCCGATGGGAAGTAGCCAAAACCTACGTATTCAACTCTTAGAAAAAGGCAAACAATTTGCACAAGAGATATCAGATCTCTCTGATTGCTTAGAAGAAGAGAAAATATTTTTAAGGGAAAGGGGTGCTGCTGTAAATGAGACATTTGTAAAAAATCTGCTAAGGCATCGCTGAAATGAGTTTACAGATAAAGCACTTAAAGTTAAAAATCACGACACCTGACGGTTTGTTTGGAGTTGATATACCATTTTCAAATGGACTATTTGTTTTGCATGCAGATAATACATCTGGAAAATCAACATGTCTTCAGTCAATTCTTTACGCACTCGGATTAGAAGGCATGATGGGATCAAGCCATGACATACCCCTGCCTCAAGTTGCTACCGATGTGTTAACTTACGGAGATAAAGATTATTCAGTTCTTGAATCTGAAGTATTACTAGAGATATCAAACGGCTCGGAATATCTTACAACACGCCGACAGATTAAAGGCGAACAAAGCAATCAAATAATAACTGCTTGGAACGGCCCTGTGTTATCTCAGTCGGCAACTCCCTATGCCTCTAATAACTACTTTGTTCGAATACCCGGAGGTGCATCCAGAGAAGCTGGATTTCATCGGCTTCTTGCAAATTTTGTTGGTTGGAATCTTCCAACAGTCCCTAATTACAACGAGGGAGAAACGCTACTCTACATGGAGACGCTATTCCCCTACATGTTCGTGGAGCAAAAGCGTGGATGGTCAAGCCTGAGAAATCGAACTCCAACCCATTTCAGAATTAAGGAAGTAAGCAGGCGAGCGTTCGAATTTTTATTCGATTTAGATGCCCAAGAAATTGCCACTCAAAGGACTATTCTGAACCAACAGAAAGAAGTTATTAAAAGTAAATGGTCATCTAAGATTTCAGAATGTTCTCATATAGTTCAATCTATTAATGGAATTGTTGACAATATTCCACTACAACCAGAAGCCAACTGGCCACCAAGTATTCAACCAAGAATTCTAGTTTCAAGAGAAGGCAATTGGATAAGCATTTCCCAATTTACATCCGATCTAGAAGAACATCTTCGTTCGCTTGAAGCTCAGGATATTCCAACTGTTGAGGATATCAGCGAAGACGCTCAAAATGAGCTACAAGTAAAACAAGATCAGTTAGTAATAATTGATACAAACGTCAAACTTAAATTTGAGGAAATAGAAAATCAGACATCTCAAATTACGGAGATTCGCTCTAGGATTTCATCTCTGGAAGAGGAGGTGCTTAAAAATAGAGACTTAAGGAAGCTATCTGACCTTAACGCAGCCCAAGACCTCCAAACTAGTACTGGCGTGTGTCCAACATGTCAACAAAGCATCACTGATTCGCTAATTGCTCCACAAGAGATGAATCCTCCAATGACGATCGATCAAAATGTTGAATTCATTCGAGAGCAGTTAAGAATTTTTCAGGCGATGCTTCAGAGTGAGGAACGAAACTTTGAAATCAAAAATCGAGAACTGAATAGTATTAAAAGCCGTGCGATAGAAGTAAGAGAGGATATTAGAGCTCTCAAAACAACATTAACATCACAGTCGAACGCTCCTTCCTACTCGGCAATAGAGGAGCGGGTGAGATTAACCGAGAAGGTCAGGCATGTCAGATTAATTCGTGATCAAGTTGATGTTCTGCTAGGTAGTTTTTCAGAATTATCGGACCAATGGCGTGAAGTTCAAACGGGTCTTTCAGCCTTGCCTGATGGAGCGCTTTCTCGTGAAGATCGCTCTAAGCTTAATGACTTAGAGAATTCTTTTCGTCAACAACTTCAAGAGTATGGTTTTAGTAGCATCAATCCTTCTGAAATAGAAATATCTCCTGACACTTATTTCCCTGAGTACGAAGGATATGATTTACAATTCGATTTATCTGCAAGCGATTATATAAGAGTCTTTTGGGCTTACTTACTTGGTCTACTTGAAGTCTCTAGAAATCATCAAACTAATCATCTAGGTGTTCTTATATTGGATGAACCTCGTCAACAAAGTGCTCGTGAGACAAGTATTGAAGCTTTTCTACGAAGGGCAAGTTTGTCACGAGAATTTAATCAACAAGTCATTGTTGCTACTAGTGAAAGTGTTTCAGTTCTTGAACAATATATAGGCGATATTCCTCATACATATAGAAGATTTGATGGTGTGATTATATCTCCCATGAGCTAATCAGAAAAATCATTGGTTCGAAGTTCCAATTTTTTCAAGAATATTTCTCTGTAGCGAAAAGTAAATTTCAGAGTTTATCAAAGACCTGAATGACTGAAGGTTTTAGTTAAAGCTGGCATATTTACTCCGCAAAGAACCCCAACAACGCATCCCCCGCCGCCCGCTGCTCCAGGTTCAGGTAGCTGGTCAGCGAGGCTAAACTAGCGTGTCCCGTAATCGCCATGATCTGACGCAGGGGCACCCCCGCATCATAGAGATGGGTGGCCAGAGATCGCCTAAAGGTATGGGTACTCACCCCCTCAAGCCCCAGCAGGTCACAGGCCCGACGCAACGCCTTATCCACCGCTCGGGTGCTGATGTGCTGCCGGGGGGGCCGCTCTCCAACCTTCTCAAAGTAATAGTCGCCATTGGCCTGGCGCTGAATGCAGTACTGCTTCACTGTCGCTCGGGTCCATGGGGCAGCAGGGAACAGATACTCTGAGCTGGCCAGCGATCAAGCATCACTAAAGCCCTGTTATAGTCTTGCTCATGCCGAAACAGTCCTCCCTCTTCTCTGACGACAACTACGCCGATTTCCTCAATGGGCTCAAGTCACGCATCCGCACGGCCCAGGTCAAGGCAGCCCTCGCCGTCAATCAGGAGCTGATTCTTCTCTATTGGCAGATTGGGCGCGACATCCTTGCCAGGCAAGAAGGCGAAAAGTGGGGTTCTGGTGTCGTTGAGCGCCTTGCTCAGGATCTAAAGCGGGAGTTCCCCGATATCAAGGGGTTTTCTCGGACAAATCTCCTCTATATGCGAGCTTTTGCCAAGGCTTACCCCACTGAGCAGTTTGTCCACCAGCTTGGTGGACAAATTCCCTGGAAGCACAACTGCATTCTCATAGACAAGGTGAAAGATCCCGAACAACGGGTTTGGTACATTCAAAAAACTATTGAGAACGGCTGGAGTCGCGACATCCTGGCGATGCAGATCGAAAGCGATCTATTCGCCCGCTTAGGTGGCGCTGTCACTAACTTCGAGCGAGTCCTCCCTGCGCCTCAGTCTGACCTTGCCCAGCAGCTCGTCAAAGACCCTTACCACTTCGACTTCCTCACCCTGGCAGAAGAGGCTCAAGAGCGAGATCTGGAGCGGGGCCTCGTAGACCATATCCGCGACTTTCTCCTCGAACTCGGTATGGGCTTCTCATTTCTGGGCAGTCAGTATCCCCTCGTTGTTAGTGGTAAAGAGTTTCGCCTCGATCTCCTCTTCTACCACGTCAAGCTCCACTGCTATGTGGTTGTGGATCTCAAAATGCACGAGTTTGAACCGCAGCACTCAGGCCAAATGAGCTTCTACGTTGCTGCCGTCGATAACCTTATGCGCAACGAACTCGATGCCCCTACTATCGGCATCATTCTCTGCCGAAGCAAAGATAAAACCATAGTGGAGTATGCGCTCCAAGGAACCCAGCAGCCAATTGGCGTTTCAACCTTTCAAACCCAGGGGGAACTTCCCCCAGATATTCAGAGCAGCCTGCCTACGGTAGAACAGTTTGAGCTGGAACTGAATACTGCTATTGAAGAGATAGAAGACGAGGAAAAGCAGTCTCCCGACGATTAGCTCTTTTTTCTAATTGACCAACAGGCTGTTGGCCAAATTGCTCTTCATCAAAATTGAGCACGGCTGGAGCCTCACTGTACTTGTCTCCAGATCCAAAGCGGTCTCTACGCCTGGCAGGGAGAGGCCGTTACCAAGTTTGATCGCACCCTGCCCAAGCCTCAATCTGACCTGGCCCTACAGCCACGATCGCAATCTACAGTAGACGCAACTTGATGAGAAACCCTCACTAGCTGCGTTGGTGGGGGGGTTTGTTTGGGGTGTGACGCCATTCTCAAATCGGCAACGTGTTACCGATCTCAGGCAGAAGCCGGAAGGAACGTTTTGCCGACCAGGTGCTCAATTTCTGTGATTGACCAGGCTACTGCATCTTCAATCCAGCGATCGCCCCTAGGGACTGCAAATTCTCCAGGCGCTTCCCGCAGGCCATTGGATGTTCTAAGCCCAGCAACTGGGCCAACTTGCCGATGGTTGTGACGGCGTAGATGGATGCCTCCTGCAAGGCAAGCAGAACTTCGTAGAGCCGCTGCTGCCCTGGGGAGAGCTGGCCCAGGTATTGAGTGTCAACCAAAATGTAAGAGCAATCCTCCAGAACCCCAGTCTTGGTATCACCACCGGAGAGGATTAGCTTCGTTCTGGCGATGTCGTCGAGCACCGCCTGGTCAATCTCAAGGTCAGCGTAGGCAGCATCGTGCTCATATTCGATGGCCAAGTTTTCGAGATGGTTGGAACGTGAATAGGTCATACCGACCTCCAAAAATGGGGGAGCCAAGATTTTTTCCCATTTTAGTATGGCGTTCATTACCTCGACGAGGCGGGTTGTTCTGACTCCTCAAAGTCGCCGTTGTGCTCCCAATCGCTACGATCCTCTTCCCAATCGCTACGATCATTCTCCTGATCATGAGAATCCTCGAAGTCTTCTGCTTCATTCACAACCCGCTCAGAGCGGAAGCGATGTTGCCTAGAGTCGCGGCTGTTCACAATGCGTTGGGGTTGGTAGGTATTGAGGAACTGCTCATCATTGTCCCTTTGCACCCCAGCACTCCGCAGCGCTTTCTCGGCCTCCCTAACCCCTTCGGTGGGGATGTCAATCACCCAGTGGTGGCCGCCGTCGTTGCTGATCTCAATGAGGCTACGGTCGTCTTTGCTTTTACTCTTGCGTCGGCCTAAAACCATGGCTAGTACCTCTAATTTCAAGAAATACCCTGAACGCCATCTATCCGCACTGCGTTCTGATTTAATAATACATCGGATTAGTGTTTTAATCAACCTTGCTGAACGCATCGTCCCTCTTACGGTGGTTAGCCGGACGCTACCCCAGCCGCCATTGAACCTCTGATTCGGAGGATGGAGGGAAACATAGTAGTGATGGGACGGGCGATGATGGCAGCTCCAGCCCCCTCGGCTCAAGGCTTTTGCCTTGGGCTTTTTAATGCAATCTGCCTAGAATCGCCTCAGTTCCGATTCAATCCGCTTCAAGGCCAGGCCAAAGGAAACGAGCAATGGACGGCGGGCAGCATTCAATGCGATCGCCAAAAAATCAACTCCTTTTGCCTGTGCGCCTGGGCTGGCTTCGATCAGCAAGTCACGGGTCAGTGCGTGATTCCAGTGCTGGTGCCAGTCAGTAAGCTGCTGCGAGCAGTCGGACGATGCGCGATCGCCCAACTGCTTGCGTATACGGGATAAAGGCTCTCGATATGCGTTGACCAATGGCCTCTCTCATGCGCCGGTTGGTGTCGACAGCCATGGAGCTGCTAAACTCTTCGGCTTCAGCAATGCTGCCCTCAATGCGAGACGACTATGCCTCGATGTCACCGGTAGTGCTCACTTGTCGCCATCTACTGTTGCTGGGGGAATCTTGCCCTGTCCATCGGCTTCCCTGACGGCAGCCTCCACCAAGAACGCAGCCAACGTACTGGGCTTATTACGTTCCGATTCTGCCCATCGATCAAGGGCGTCGGCTATGCCATCGGGCAGCGTGATGAAGTAGCGCTTAGACACAGAAGCGACCATAAATTTCGCCTTCATCCTACTACTGGCTAGCTATTCCGTAACTTATTCCCAACAAAGATAGCTTATTTATAGCTGATTAGATAGCTTTATGCTATCACTGTAACCATTGGTGGAACGCAACTGGAACAACCGGGTTCCACCGAACCGCCGAAAGCATTGATTTACCGAAGTTTCGAACTGTAACCAAGAGGTGTAACGACGTGGAACGTCAACCACTATCGATTCGTAAGTTTGCTGAGGTCTGTGGGGTATCCCACACCGAAATAGGTCGCAAGATGACGGCCCTGGGTATCTCGGGAACTCCCCAGGGCAAAGGATTGCCCACGCTGCTGAGTCCGGCTGAACAAGACAGAATCGCTCAAACCCTGTTTATTCCTGCGGAACCGCCCGCCCCTCCTGCGCAGCACGTTGAGGTGTTGGGCAATGGTTTATCGGTTTACACGCCCCCGCCGCTGGCAACTCGGGGCGTCAACAGCGAGCTTAGCCGCCATCTGCAACAGCAGCAGCTCACCCAGGCGCTAGGAGCCTTTAAGGGCAACCAGGCCAGCTTTAGAAACGCCCTGCTGGGTATGGCGGCTGAGTCGGGTCGCCAGCTGGGCCATGAGATGGCCGTTACCGAGATAAACACCGCCCTAGCCACCCACGCGCAACTGCAACAAACCGTGGGAAAGGAGTTGGGCGTCGTTGCAGACACGCCCGATACCGCCGCTACTGGTTAGGGGGTTTAGCCCTGATAACCGCCGTTTTCATCCTGTTAACGCCCTAACTTCGCTCATAACCATCATGGAAGCCAAATTCACTCCCCCTGCCGTCCCCCTCCAATACCGCCGCGAGGCAGTTGGCGGTGCATCGCCTATCCAAAACATCTACCTGGCCCCCTTGCCCTGGTGGCAGAACCGCCGTTACTGGGCTGCCGGTGGCATTGCAGTTGCCGCCCTTTCAGGCATTGCCTTCGCGTTTGCTCAGTCAGGCCGAACAGGCGACGAGGGCACCTACCAGAGCGAACAACCCGCCCCTAACTACGAGAACGTTTTGGCTGCCGCCCAAGACCGACTCTCGGGCAACTACGAAGACAGCCGCATGGTGCTGGCCGATGTGAACCGTGCGGTTTTGAATAACGAGGCCTATCGCTACCGCCAGCAGGCGGAACAGGACGTCCTGAAGCCCACCGACCCGTGTTACCAGCAGCAGATCATCTGTCCCCTCAACCGCTATCAGCGCGACGCCCAGGTGATGTTGGATGCCGCTAAGGGCGATCGCGATTGGCGACAGGCCCAGGCGGCGCTCTTTCGGGTCGAGGCCGTGGAGGTGGCCCGCTCGCTGGCGGCGCTGCCCCAAGACCCACCAACCAATCTGGCCGTGGTGGCGATCGAGAATCTGGTGCAGTACCACGACCGGCAACACTCCCTCAGTGAAGAGGTGCAGGCCCATGAAGTACGCGATTAACTACGCCCGTTTTGTCTGGTTCCTGCTGTGGCGCTCAACACCTGGGCATCTCCTTCAAACCGCCGTGGTCGCTCCCTTAACCGGCATCGTCCTGATTGTGGTCTTGACGCAGCTGGCGGATTTTCTGGTCGCGCTGCTGCTGGGCTGGGGGTTGTTTCTGCTGGGGCTATCAGCCGTTCGAGCCGTAGCGTTGCGATTCGGGAGGGGCGTTCGATGAATCAGCATTACTTGCTCTATGGCTCCATTGGGGCAGCTGCCCTGGGGCTGTTCTGTGGGCTGCAACGGCCTGCCAGCAACCTCACCCCCGCTGACCTAGAGGCCTTCGCCAATGGGGCTCAGATTCGCTACGAGAAAACCTATCCCTATCTGCCTGCTGCTCTCGTGTTTGGGCTGGTGTCAGTGGGCTGCGGGGTGGCCTGGGCTGTGGGGGGAGAGCAGCCTAAGGTGGCCATTGCAGGCCCCCAGATTCCACTCCAGCCACAGGGCTGGAATGGGCAGGTGCCCTTTGCCGGGGCCACTGAGTCCTTCCGGGTGGGTAACCCCGCCGCTATCCTTGCTGCCCGCATGCGCCCCACGCTCATTTCGGCCAACCCCAGAATCGGCAAAGGGCTAACGGTTGCCCATGCCTACCGCCAGGCCCAGGTGAAACACGGCGCGGTGGTGTGGGTGATTCAGCCCAAATACCACCCCAAGGAGCACGGCTATTGGGAGCAGGCCGATAATGTGCTCGGCTTCATGGCTGATTCTCTGGAGTCCAAGGAGGACATCGACGACATCTGCGAACAGATGCAGAAGTTTATCTTCGCCTGGCGGCAGTTGCCTCAGCGGCCCAAGGTGCTGATTATCGACGAGCTGGCGATGATGAAGACCGCCTTTAAGGCCTGGTACGAGGGGTTCCTCAAGTCACAGCTCACCATGGAGCTGTCATCAGGGGAGACAGATGATCGCGCACTATGGGCCATTACTCAGTCGTCGCTGGTAGGCGATATCGGGGTCAGTGGTGGCATGAGAGCCACGTTTGACCTGCTCACCATTCAGACCCCCAGCAGCCAGAGCCATCTGGAGAGCCTGAGGAAGTCTGACACCAGCATTCCACCGATTGAGGATGAAGTGATTTTTGAGCGATCGTTCTCGCCCAAGCAGGCGGTCTTTTACCACTCAGAAATCAAAGAATGGCTGCCGATGGTGGCCTATGAAGTGCCCGAACTAAGTTCGGCCTCGATAACCGGCGGCATAACTCGCGGTAACCACGGCACAGCAACCGATACAGCCGAATCAGTTACAAACCGAACCGAGTTTCAAAAGGCCTCCCAGGGGCCAGATCTGGCCCTGATCATCGCGGTAACCAACGCCCTGGCCCAGGGGATGTCGCGGTCCAAGGTGATCAAGGAGGTGCTGGGGTACCAGGGGCACAAGTACCAGGAAGGCTGTGACTTATTTGACCGCATCAAATCCATCATTGAGGAAAATTCCTAATGGCTAGCTCTAAGAACAATCAACTCGCCAATAGCAACAATGGCCCCGAGATCATCGACGGGCAAATCATCGACATCACGCCCCAGCTCAGCTCGCCAGGTCGGGGCAGCGGGGTCCAGCTCGCGCCACGCAATGCCATGCGATCTAACGTGCAGGATGGCGGCTGGTTTGATGCCACCAGCGGCAAGCGCAAGCCCATTTTTGTCATCACTCCCAGCACCGATCCCTGGAGCGTATTTCCGGTGATTCGCGCTGCTCTGAGCTGTTTGAAGAACCATCCCTTGCAGACGATGGGTGGAGCTTTTATCTCGGTGTGGGGCGGGCTGTTTGTGCTCTCGGCGGGGCTGAATGTGCTGCAAGGTTCGGCGGTCAAAGCCGGAGGTGATATTTGGAATCCGGTGGTGGCGGGAACCAACTTTGGGGCCATGTTGGTGGTACCGACGCAGAGCATCGCGGGCAGCGCTCACAAAGTGTTGACCGGGGAGGAACGGGTCGGTCAACCCATTGAAACGCGTCCTTACACTCGCGCTGTGAAGGTCGGGGAGTAGCGATGCTGTTCTGGCGAATCAGAACCCGGTACCTGCTGGCCCTGGCGGCGTTGTTCGTCGGGATCGCGTTTTTAGACCTGAAGCAGCCGGGCCGGGGGCAGTTCTACAACCCGGTCTATGGGGTGAGGTCTTGGTTCAACACCCACCAGCCTGCGGCGTGGCAGCTGGTGACCAGGGTGCAGGGCAACGATGCTCGTCTGCATGCCTGTGTGGCGGTGGCTCCTGATCCGGTTGCCCTCGATGCCACCAAGGCGGAGCTGCGCAGGGCGCTGGTGGGGGAGTCAGAATCTGTGGCGCTGGAGTGGTTGGGGCAGCCTGCCTGCACCTTGGGTAACGGGATCTATCGCTGGGCCTTGGACAACGGCTTGGCCCTCGATGTGACGGTGACGGAGGGGGAGGTGACCCACAGTGAACTCAACCGTTAAACACTACAAACCCCACTGGTCGGAGCTGCCGCCGACCTGGCGCTACGTCATCGGGACGGCGATGCAGGCGGGCGAGCTGGTGCTCAAGCTGGGCTGCGTGGGGGCGATCGCCACCTCAGTGTGGGTGATGGTCGATCAGGAGACGAATGAAACCTGGGGGGCACGGTTCAGGAAAGTCAGCGCGGTCGCGGAGGCGGTGACTGGGTTCTATGACGATGACTTTAAGGCCCTGATCAGCAAGGGCGATGTGATTGCGGGCTACACCGTCAACTCGGGCTTTGGCCTGCGGATGCATCCCATCCACAATGAGATGCGGATACATTCGGGCATTGACCTGCCGACGCCGGAGGGGGTGGCAATTCATGCGATCGGCTATGCGGGGGATCGGGTGTCGGTGCGCTGCTGGAGCGACCCGAAGGGCTATGGCACGGTGGCGGATATGACCAGCAGTGCCTTTCCTGAGATCACCTTTAGGGCGGCTCACTTGTCCCACTGCAAGGGGGGTGAGCACCGAGCCGGGGCGGTGGTAGCGAAGACGGGTAACACCGGCGGCAGCACGGGCGCTCACCTGCATTGGGAGCAGCTACAAGGCGGTGTAGCCCAGGCTCCGCAGAAGGGCTATCTGGTCTGGGCGCTGAATGGTCGCAAACCCAATGAGCGGCTGGGGGATACGATTGCGCTCTACCGGGCGATTGTTGCCAAGGAGTCGGGCGGTGACCACACCGCCGTCAACCCTGACACGGGGGCATTGGGCCTGGGGCAGGTGATGCCGCAGAATCTCAACTGTTCCTGGGACGGCAAACCTAAGAGCAACTGCGGCTGGGATTACGATGTGCTGGGTCGCGATGTGTCGCCCCAAGAGTTTTTGCAGAATCCCGATATTCAGCAGCAGATCGTGGGGGCCAAACTGGAAAGTGCCCTACAGCGCCAAATTCAAGCGGGCCACGATATGAATACTGCTGTTAAGCGGGTGGCGGCGGAGTGGTATTCGGGCAATCCTGAGCTGGCCCACGATACGCGCCCCCAGGCGGGCTATGAGTCCATCAAGAGCTATGCCGACAGTGCGGCGGAGAAGGTCCACCGGCTCCGGCAGGAGAACCTGGAGAAGTAGGCCCTCGCCCAGGATGGTGCCCTTGTCAGTGATTTCGCAACCTGAATCAGGCGCAAAAGCCAAGCGGGATACTCTTAATTATTTTCAATACGATATATTAGCTTTGAATAATGTGGAGAGTCCAACGAATCCAGTTCTTGACCGGGTTACAGCCCAGGCTCAGCAAAAACAGAGGGGCTACGGGTGCGAGAGTTTCCGATCGCATTTTCCGAGTCCTTCCGTGGGAATGGATGATTACACACTGCAGGAGATCGCATGGGGGAAGTAGGAACGATGTGCAATCTGGTGTACTGGAAGGACGAAGTGTCGGGCGCTCTGGCTCCCGTCGTTGAAAAATTCTTGCTCACTGAAGAGCACTTGGACGGTACCGAACGGGCAACGCTAGCGGAATACCTTCGCAGCTGGGCCTATGGGCCTTTCGCCGGGGGGAGCAAACTAGAGCTTCTCCAATCCACGTTTACCGAGCTGGTGGCCCAGGGCGATCGGAACAGCATCGAACAATGGTACCGCCAGGCGCTTGACCTAGGAATCGAACCGTTTTAGGCCAACCCAAAAGCCCGCCTGAATCCAACCAGGGCAGGCTTTTGGGCGAAAATGAATTCCCAAAAAATACTTCATTTTTATATTAATCCGATGTATTATTAATTATTGGCGAGGCACACCACGGTCACTCCAAATGAACGTGAAGATCCTAACCATGCAAACCGAACGCACGGGCTGGCATCCCGAGTACAGAAGTCGCCGGGTCTTTGAAATCAAGGGAAGCCCAAAAGAAAAATGGGTGTGTGGTGAGTGTGAGTGTGATCGCTTTGTCTTCGGGGCGAGCCTATTCCAGGCTTACTGCCACCAATGCACCGCCCTAGTCCAATCACCAGAGTTGAAATCATGACCGCGATATATCAAGACAAACTCAACCCCGCGTTCTCCAGGCGCTGGGAAGGCTTACCAAACATCTGTTCAGAAGCGGGCATCAGCGTTCGGCAGTTCTTGAGTGAGGGCATTAGCGAGGTCTACAACAACCAGACCAATCAGGTGATAGACCAGTTCAACTCTCAAAACGACGCGATCGCAGCAGCGTTCCTGATCGCCTGCGAGATGAAAAACCTTAACCCTGCTGACTACGGCTTCACATTCGCCTAGGAGCAAAAACCATGACACATCATCCCATTTACCAGGTCGGCCCCACCGAGCGGGAGCACCGCGATCGCTACGAGCTAGAGCTACGCATTGAAAACCTTGGCACGTTCCCCAGAGGGGATGACTCCCGGTATCAGTGGCGGGCCAATGCAGAGTGCTGGGACTGGTGCGCACCGCTCAGCCTCGAAGAGCTATGGCCTGAGATCGAGGCTAGCATTTTGAAAGACTCTGGCACCTGGGGCCAGGTCGCTCGGGTTGTCATCCATACCTGCAATTGGAGTGGCACCTATGCCCTACTGAGCAGCCTGGAGCTCGCAGCTGGTGTGCCCACCATGATGGCGGCCAGTCGAGCGATCAAGACTCCACACATTCTCGAAACCGTTAAAGATGCCACGGACGGCCAGAGCTGCGGGTATGTCTGCCGATGGTTTCCGACCGACTGGAGTCCCAACCGGGAAGAGCGAATCATCGAAACTGTCGTTGACTTTAAGCGAGGCTAACCATGGGCTGCATTTATGACTCATTCAATGGGGGCTGAAGAACCTGCCGACCGAAAACGGACAGCCCACAGGTGAGGCCGGGAGCCTGCCACATCAATCACCTAGACCCACCGCAAATCGGTAACACATTTTCGTTTTAGCCTCTGACCCGCCCGGCCTGAAATCCAATCAGGGCGGGCTTTTTTGTGGAGATAAATATCCCAAAACACTTTACTTTTACTGTTATCCGATGTATTATTAGTTATCGGCAAGGCAAGTTGTTCTGAGGCCGCAAGCATGACCGATTCCTTTGAACGCATCACCAACCACAAAGTGGTTTATGTGGTGGCTGAACCGGAAACCAACGCACTCGAAGCGACTGCCGCCCTCACCGCATTGGAAGTGGCGGCAGTGGCCCCCACGTATGAGCAGCAAGGGCTAGTCGTCACCCCCTGGGTTGCTCAGCAAGGCGATCTAGTTGAGTTCTGTGAGGACGGCGGCGGCTGGGGGGAAGTGGTGGAGGTGCTCAGAGATGGTAAGGCCATCAAGGTTCAATTTGACGGGCAGACCAGAAAGCAGGCCGAAACCTGGGACAGCTTCATGTTTGACCCGATCAAGCTTGCTGAAGCAGGCAACACTCAACCACACCTAGAGGATTGACCGATGAGCGAAAACACCACCATCCAGCCAGAGCTAATTCATTCCCTGCTCGCAGCCGTTCGACTCTGGCAGGGAGCTGGTGGGCCGGAAGGCGCGATCGCAGACCTACACGATATCGCTACCAATGGCGGTACCTGCTGGCCGGTCAGCAGCGACGAGCTAGACGAGTTTTGCGAGGGGCTGTGTACTGGCGAGATTGTGCTAGTTCCTGCGGCCCAATTGCAGGGCCTGGCGGCAACCTTTCAAGCCATCGTCAACATTGAAGACCCAGAAACCATCGCCATGGTCTGCGACAACGCGATCACAAAAGCTCTTGAGCCCAACCGTCCTCAGTAGTCGCCGGTAGGAGTAGGCGGGGTTCGACTCCCCACCCCGGCCTGGTCAGAGTAATTTGTTCAGAGGTCTGCTATGGAAAGCAGAAAAACTTGGCTGCTTAATTATGGAATGGGCGTAGACTCTACAGCCATTCTGGTGCGCTGGATTCTAGAGCCAGAGTCGCGGCCCTTTGATTCGCTGGATGATCTGGTCGTCCTCACCGCCCAAACCGGAGACGAATTCTGGAGCACCAAGATGATGGTGGAGCAGTTCGTCCTCCCCTTGCTCAGGGAGCACGAGATCCGCTTTGTTCAGGTCGCCAAGGCAGGCCCATCTAAGTGCGACGGCTACACCGTATTATCTGACACCCGCGAACCCTGGACATGCCACACAGAGGGGGATTACAGGCTATCGCAAAACCTGATTGCCGCAGGCACTGTTCCCCGACTTGGCCGTCCCCACATATGCGCGATTCGCTGGAAGGGAGATGTACTCGACCCGTGGATCGGGGATCACATCTCTGGAGCTATCGGCCCCGCCATTGGCTACAACGCCGACGAACCGAAAAGGGTAGCCAAGTCTAACGAGTATGGCTGTCGGAGCGCCGACTACTTCTATCCCTTGGTTGAATGGGGCTGGGGCCGCGATCGCTGCATAGACTACCTCCGCGAGACGTTTGGTGTCATTTGGCCTAAGAGCTGCTGTTACTTCTGCCCCTTTCAAAAGGATTTTGACGCTAGCGATCGCTGGAAGAAAGAACCCATCTATGGGGCCGAGGCTCTATGGGTAGCCGGTTTTGGACTGGCCTTTAATCCCAGGATGCACCTGATGAGCAAAGGATCTGCAATGGAGATCGCCCAGGCCCATGGGTGCTTTGAAGCGATCGCCCTGTACGAGGAATGGCTAGAGGCCCACGATTGGTCGGTCTACCAGGTCAGGCGTATTTATACCAACACCGGCACCTCAGCCAAAACCAGGATCAACGCCCGCCGCGACGTGAAGACGCTCGACACAGGCGATCGCACAGAGATGACCCACAAGTTGCATAGCTTGGCTTTTAGGGTGGGTGCAGAGGTGGAGCTGTGCGGGGAATGGTATCGGGCCTACACGGAGTGCCGTGGTGATGGATACCCCGCGATCGAAGAGTTTTTAGTCGCTTGCCCAGCAGCTCCATCCGACAAGTGCCAGCACTTGCGCAACTTCAACAACACCTGGGCAAAACTGACAGCCACCGTCCAGATGTCGCTAGCGCTCTAGCCAAGCTAAACCCTGCCGCCCACCCTGAAACTCAACTAGGGCAGGCTTTTTGGCGAAAATGAATTCCCTGAAACGCTTTACTTCTTTAGTCATCCGATGTATTATTAGTTATCGACAAAAAGCTTCTGGTCAGAGTAATTAAGAGGTCACCATGGTCATTTCTACAGCGCACAACAGGGGTCTGTGGATGGCGGCTGATAGCTCCCCCAAGCTATCCCAGGAGCGTTGTTACGGCGATAGCAGGTCGGCGACGGTGGCCGACCTGCTCGTTACCCTTCTGGGTATCGGGCACGGAAAAGCTCAGCAGGTTATTGACAAAATCACCTGCCAATCTGTTTTGCTCGACAAAGCGACTGCCTGGCAAAGGCTCCGCGAGGCTACAGCTCTTGAGTTACGAGCCGCTGGGCTGACCAAAATCCAGGTCGGCAAAGTTCAAGCGGGTGTTGAGCTGGGTCGCCGGGTCTATCTGGAGAAACCTAAGGACAGTCAGTACATGATTGACGATCCTCAGGTCGCTGCCGAATTGCTGGGGGGCGACCTGATGTGGCAACGGGTGGAACGGTTCGCAGCCATTGCACTCGACATAAGAAATAGGGTGATCGGCTACGAGATCTTGTCTCAGGGGACGCAGACCGAGTGCCTAGCCGACCCCAAAGAAATCTTTGGCTGGCTACTCCGAGTGGGGGCCGTGCGCGGCATTGTCGCCCACAATCATCCTTCAGGGTCTCTTCTTCCTAGCCCTGATGACATCCAGTTAACCAGGCAGCTTCTGCAAGGTGCAAAGACCCTAAACCTGAGCATCCTCGATCACCTCATCCTCGGGAATGGCGACTACGTGAGCCTGCGGCAGACCACCAACCTCTGGCAGGAATGCCCTCAGAACTAATGCACACCGCCCTAGACCACGCCTATGGTCTAGGGCTTTATTCGCAAATCGCAAACTCAAGGGGTAAACCCATGAAATACTGTCCAAGCCAAGGTGTAGACCGTTACTTTGCAGACCCGAGCGATTACCCCCGATGGCATCAGTTCACCAAGCAGATTCTGTCTGGTGAGTTAAGAAAGGAATTCGCTTTCGGAACCCTGTTCAACGCTGTCGAGATTCAATTGGCCTGGGCATCGCGATCGCAGCTATTGGGGATAACCTACTTTCCCGATCGCAATGCCGATGAAGAGTACGCGACGGTAGGTTTCGCCCTATCGATCCGCCAGTCTCGAACCATCACAGGCTGGATGCAAGTTTTTAAGGTGGTAGCGCGGCCAGCTCCAAACGAAGATCGGGGCTGGTTCATTGACAGCGATGGCTATCCGCAGCAGCACCTGAACACGTTCAAGCGTGAGTGGAGGTGGTAGTAGCCATGGGTATCAAATTGGGCGATCGCGTGAGGTTTACGAAGGGCATAGGGGAAGGCGTAGTAACCGGGAGCTGCCGCCCCAACTACGAATTTCTGATGAACCATACTGGCTGCGCCGTCTGGTTGGTGCAGTTCTCAATCTCGGCTCAATGGATGCCAGCGGACGACCTAGCCGTGATCAGACCAACTGAGCAACTGGCCCTATTCTGAGGCAAGGATCTATGGCGACCTTAGACGACATCTCATTGAGTAGTTGCGCCCGAGACATCGGCCCAGGAGCTGTAGACCAACTGGCTGGCAGGGGAGGCCAGGCCGATGTTTGGCACATGCTCGAACGGTTCCCTTTAATCAAGGCCAATAGCGAGAGTATTTGGTTCGCTCGCCGGGATGGCAGGGTGCGGCAGGCGGTGGAGCGCGATCGGCCTGACCTGGCAACTGCATTCGGCCCAGAGACGCGGGAAGACTGGATCGCCCTGGCCCAGCTCTGCATCTGGGCAGCCGTGGGCCTACGGGTGGCACCTGAGACACTGCTGGAAGGGGAAACCTTCACCTACTACCAGGGTGGCAACGGGGCGCGCCGATTCAAATACGGTCACCCCGACACCCTGCGCATAGAGAGCCGTCGCCTGGGTGGCCTAGAACCGCACTGGGTTCCAGACAAGGGATTAGATTGGCAACCCTCCGCAAATCGGTAACACATTTCCGTTTTGCCCTCTGAGAAAGAGCATACCCGCAACACTTTATTCATTTCATTATCCGATGTATTATTAATTGTTGGCGCGACAAGGCACGTCCATATTCATTAGAGGTCACCCATGGCAACATCAGAGGTCGCCCAACGGGCAAAAAAGGTCAGAGGCCAGCTGAAGGCTGAGTTCCCTGGTATTAAGTTCTCGGTCAGGGTACACAACTACAGTGGCGGCGATAGCATCCGGATCGAGTGGACAGACGGCCCTAAGAGCGCTGACGTTAAGGCGATCGCCCAGGAGTTTGGGAGCGTAAGGCGATGTGAGGCTAGCGGCGAAATCCTGGGTGGCGGCAACAGCTATGTTTTCGTGGAACGCAGATACAGCTCCGAAGCGTACCAGGCGGCGCTGGAGGTGGTCTGCCAGGATTGGGGCCTAGACGTCCCCGAGTTCTCGGTTAGTTGTGGCAGTCCATACCTCAGCCATGAGCAGGATGTTCAGAGCGTTGGGGGCGGCAACTCTAGCCTGGGTGAGCTGATCTGGCAGCACCTGGCCGATCTTGACCTACGCGCTACCGAAGGCCCTGCACCAGCCGCTGCCGACCCGATCGCGCCAAGCAGCCAGTTATTGGCAGGAACCATGAACAGCTACAACGAGTTTATGGTGGGCACCACACAACCCAAAAGCCGCCAGGCCGAAGATCGCAACGGCAAGCTAATCGGTGGACAGTTTGAATACGGCGGCTGGGAGTTTCGGATCGAGCCCGTCAATAGTGCAACCAAAGGCTACAAAACTATCGGCTATCAACTTATTGTGGGCGGTGAATACCAACGAGTGCTGGGCTACACCAGCCACCGCCCAAACCACTACTTCAGAAGCCTCGCAGAAGCTCGACGGGCAGCATTCTGGTATCTGTCTGGGGAAAAGGCCACCAGCCTAGAGCTGAGCGTGCTCTGTCAAATCTTCAGAAAGACCGACCAGATCGCCTGGTTGCTCGAAACAGTTGGCGGCACCCTATTTCGCAACCAGCTAGTGGATCGTGACCTACAAGAGTGGGGCCACCAAGAAATCGCAGCTGAGGCCCTGGCGATGTTGCACGACCTAGAGGCAGGCCAAGGACCATCCTCTGGGGGCGATCGCAGTCCTATGCCAATCCCGCCACCACCTCCGGCAGATGAGGCTCTGGCCTCTTCCGCCCCAGACCCCCGGCTAACCCAACGGGCCGCGAGGTTCCGAGACATGGCCGACCGCCTACAGGAAACCATCGACCAAAAGCTAGCGCCCCGGCTGGAGAACACCCCTAAGCGGGCCAGGGAAGCAGAGGCCCAGCGACACGACGGCTATAAGATCCAGGGTGTGCAAGCCATCCTACGAGCGATCGCCGACCAGACCGACGACGGCACCCTCTCTCATCCCCTCTCTGCAATTACCAACAAGGCCCAGATTGAAACCCTGATGGGATTTACCGAAGAGAATATCCTTTCGGGGAAAGGTGGGGTTGACGGCATCATGGCCAAACTCAAACTCAGCCCCGAGCAAATGGTAGAGCTGCTGCGCCAGCTCAAGGGCATTGTCAGAGGCAATGTTGTCATCGACCACGATGCCGAAGAGCTAAAACGCCTGATGGCCGAGTTAAGGTACTGCGGCATTCCTGGGTACGTGACCACACCCAGGGTGATGGCCGAAGAGGCGATCGCCTTTCTCGAAATCACCAATGATGACTTCGTGCTAGACCCCCAGGGCGGCAGCGGTGCTCTGTTAAACGTCATCCGCGATCGCCACCCCGGTGCCCGGCTAGCCACCCTGGAGATCAACGACAGGCTGCGCAAAATTCTTCAGCTCCAGGGTTTTAATGTGCTGGGCGATGATTCTATGGAGTATCACCCCGGCCCCAGTGAGCGGCCTACCAAGATTGCGATGAATCCACCCTTCGCGGCCCTGGCCGACATCGGCCATGTTCGTCATGCCTACGACATTTTGGCCCCCAGTGGGCGCATGGTAGCCATTATGTCGGCTTCTCCGTTCAATCTGGCTCGCAGGGCCGCAACCGCATTCCGCAGCTGGCTCGACGAGGTGCCGATCGTCCTTCACTGCGAGAAAAACGCCCCAGACACTTTTCGATCATCGGGTGCCACCGTCCAGACCTACCTAGTCGTCCTGGAGAAACCAGCGGCTTTGGGGGCTCTACCTCAAACCCTGCCTGCTGTAGCGATGTTGCGGCAACTCAGCCTGTCCCTCTTTTAGGAATGAAAAAGCCGACTAAGCGCCCAGAGGTCACACAGAGCGGTTGGTCGGCTTGGCCAGAGTGGGCTCATGCTACCATAATTCATCCGATGCATTATCCTGTTACGGTTATGGCCGAGGAGCAACCCAAATCTAAAGCCAAACCCGGCCCCAAAAAGGGAGCACGGCAAAGGTTTTGCACGGTGGAGGGATGTGATCGGTCTCACTATGCCAAGGGCATGTGCTTCAAGCACTGGCGGGCCAGCAAAGGTTATGGAGCTGGTGGCGATCGCGTTGCCGCAAACGTTAGCTACGACAGCAGCGAACAGGGAAAGGAGCGACACAAACGCTCGTACCTAAAACGGCAGATCATTAAAAAGCTGACCGGCAAAACGTCTATAACTGCGGCTTTCGCCGATCCGGCTGCTGTGGCCAAGCTGCGGTCTAGCGAAGCAGCCCTAGATGCGGTGTGGGAGTTCTTCACCGAAGAACAAAAGGCTGTCCTCCGGCAACGAGAGGGAGAGAGCTAGAACTATGTCAATAACTGAACGGAGGATGGCTGATTGTCACCCAAACCGTAAGCACTACGCCAAAGGGTTATGCCAACAGTGCTACCGAAAGGAAAGATTTTCGACCGATTACGCAGTCAAAAAATTTGGCGATCGCCTGCCTGGCTATCGCCGTAAATACGAGGAAAGCCCAAAAAGTAGAGCGCGCGCCGGTCGGTACTATCAGGTTCGCACTGCGATCGCCAAAATTCTCGACAGTCCAGCGCCCAAAATGCGCGAGGTGTTCAGCGATCCGGTTGCGATCGCGACCCTAAGGGCAGCGCTAGACAGAGGCGACCCCATCTTGATGAAGGTATGGGGCGATCTAACCCAAAAGCAACAGAAGGCTATATATAGTGAGCTTGGCGAGTAATCAAGTTGGCTTTAGCGCAGGGCAAGCGCCCCAGCCGACGATAGTGGTCACCTCAAGGTTTGTCAGAGCCGCCACCTTATAGCAATCTTCGGCAGTCAGGGGATAACCTTCGAGAATGCGCTCAGCCTGAGGGACGCTGACATTCAGCGCAGCGGCCAAATCATTGATGCTCTTGTCTCCTTTGGATAGCCAGCCGCGAAGCACATAAGTTAAAGGTGTCTCAATTGGCTTTTCTTGATCTTCAGGTTTTTCCTGGGAAAGTGCCGCAGTAGCTTGCCTAGCTAGTGCTTCCGCTGCGGCAGTAATCACTGCGACCAAATCCTCAGCTGGCAAACCTTTCTCTAGCTGAGCAATTATTCGTTTAGCATCAGGGGTGGCATCGGTCTTGGCGGCGGGGGCAGCATCAGCCTTGGCCTCGACCCGATCTACCTGATCAGCAGATTTAGGTTTATCCAAACCCGATAACCACAGGTACGCGAGTGTTTCGGCCTCGGCAGGATCGGTGCTAAACCCCTTCAGCAGTCCGATTCGCTGTAAATTTTTCGATTTTAGTCCCTGCGATATCTGTCGGTTGATCCAACGAGAAACCACCGTAGTGCTGAAGCCACCTAGTTCAGGGTAGGCGGCCAGCCGTACGGCAGAGTTAGCGCTAAAGGCATTAACTCCTTTAGCACCACCCCCAAGCTTCGCCGCCTCCGAAGTCACCCAACCGACTAGCCTATCAACGTAATGCTGATCTACAGCCATACAGCCAAGTAGAAACTCCGATTAAACGTAGCACTTTAGTGGTAATCCCTGAAAGTTTACGAATGCATTCCGTTAACGGGATTAGGCTTTCACAGGCTTATTCAATGACTTCTGACTCAATCTGCCTCAAATCGACTCAATAACGATAGTGATTGACGAAAAGCGAATAGGAGACACACGAAAAGCGCCAGGAGGGTGGCCCCGGAGTCACCCCCGGCCTGGGCCATGACCAGCAGAACCTGGGCGACCACCGAGTAGCTCTCACAGAAAGGAATCGCCCTGGCTACGCCTCAGCCTGTTGCCAGAGTGAGGAGTCTTGGCCCCACCCGCTCTGGTAAGGAGGGATGAACCAAAGAAAAGAGCCAGACGCTTCGGCGTCTGACTCTTTTCTGACCTAATAACTGCTAGGGATTGATATCCAATTGCAGAATAGAGTCTCTAAAGGTATACCCGCCTATTCCTCTCCACGATTGAGCCGGCGCTCGATCGCCTCGATACGCCCCAGTAGGTCTAAAACCAACGCCACCACGCGATCGGCTAACTCCCCCATAACCTCCCTGACGTTGTCCTGGTGAGCAGCGAGCGATCGCGCTGTGCTTATGTTGCGCAGCCCTGCCAGATCGATACTGCTCTCGTTAGAGCTGACGCGGGCCTCTAGCTCAGTAAAACGCTGGGTCATATCCGATCGCAGGTTGGTCAGCTCCACCTCATTGGCGGTTATGCGGGCCTCAAGTTGTGCCCATTCATCAGTGGATTGGGTCATTTGTCTTACCCTCCTTCGCTGGGGTTGGTAGCCAGCCCTTCCTTTTCGGCTGTGTCCAAGTTTGGCATGAAAATCGCTAGAGGGTATTCGCCCTCCAGCGCCAATCTGATTTGGAAGAAGAACCGAAGTACGATTCAACTCATAAGCCTATTTTAGGCCAGGAGGACTCATGGTCAGTGAAGTTGACCTTGCTCACGTCGCAAGTGAAGTTGACCACGTCGTATCAGTCCCTGTAGTCGAACGATTAACAGATTGGGGGCAAAGGGCTTAGTCATGTACATGTCAGCCCCAGCATTCAAAGCTCCAGCCTCGTAGTCCTCCCCCCACTGCGCCGACAGTACCAAGATGTAGGGGTATCGTCTCAGTTCCATCTGCCGGACATGGGTACACACCTCAATGCCATCCATACCGGGCAAATTCCAATCTAAAACGATGATATCGGGCTCCAACTGCTGACATAGCTCCAGCCCCTGCTCGCCCGTCTGAGCCCAATAGCTGGTACAGCCCGCTGCATGAACGCATGCCTGAAGGGTATCGGCTAAATCCGCATTAACTTCAACAATCAGTACAGCCGCCATAGCACTTTTTAGCAATGGATGGTCAACAACGCTCTCGACATCATAAACGGTTCAGATTCAGCCTGCCCAGTGACTCTAATCCAAATATCCCGCTTTTTTGACAATCCGCAATAAACAAACGGGATTAATGCGGGAATCAATACGATATACTATAAATAATCTGATTTGGTTTGACTATGGCCACAACCACACTGGTGAAGGTGAAAGGCGCGGGTACGGAAGTCATCCAGGCGTCGAAAGATGAGGCGGCTTCCATCTTGAATATCCACAGAGAAATTCAGGATGGAAGTCTGACACTGCTACATCGTGCAAAAGAGTTGGGCGATCGCCTGGCTGCGAAGAAAGCGGAACTAGGGCATGGGAATTGGGGGCCGTGGCTAGCCCAGTACCTACCGGAGATAAGTGATCGCCACGTCCGGAATTACCTCAGCATTTCAGAGCGCTGGGAGCAGTTGGAGGAATGGATACAAGCTCAGCAAAAGTCGGGGGAAATGAGTCTTCGAGGTGCGCTGAACTATCTCACCGAGGCCAGCAAAGCTGATTCAGGGATACCCAAGAATGATGAGATTGTCTCCATTTGGGGACAAGTGGGGCGGGTGAGCAAAAGAGGCAGGGTAGGCTTCGCTATAGAGCTGACTCACGATCACGTTTCAAACCAATTTAACTACCCGAAAAGCGTTCGCACCTACGAGACTCTTTGGAAGCTCTGGGAGGCAGAGGGTACCGACGTGCTGGCGTTGCACAAAATTGTTGAGGCATCCGAGCGCTTCGAGATTGGTGACTATGTGAGGGGTTTAGACCCAACGGGCGATACTCGTCAGGGCTTCGTTGAAAAGAAGGGCTTCAAGTACCTTACCCTCGACATTGGCGTTGTGCTAAGCGAAAGCGCTACCAAAATCGACCCCCCGGCGATTGTCAACGTCCCTGAAAAACCAGATTTGTGCTTATTGGATGATGCTGAGCCCGGCAGCGAACCCAAGCCATTAGGGGACAATAGTGACCCCGACAAGACTATCGAGTTTCGCTATCAGGATGTCTACGGGGTGGTGACCCGAAAGCAGATAGAGGCATTCGGCAAGACTTACTCAGGCGACATCCTGACGAATGACAAGATTCGCGGCATGTTCGAGTTTGAGGGCAAGCATTGGGTCTGCACCTCGGGAATGGCTACGGTCAGTAACCCCAGCCTCTGCGCCATTGGTGTTGTTCCTACCGACCAATGGGAAGGCCCGGTTTATGACTACAACACTCAGCCCCCAGGCATCCGATTCACCTATGCCGGAAACTTGATCAAATATCGCGGTAGGGAGTACGTCCTGACCGACGAAGAACTGCACCTTACCATTCGACCCGAGGATGCCATTTTTATAGACGTTGACGACAACGCCCTAGCCGTCGGCGATCGCGTCATTTGGCCAGACGATGACTCAATTCAGGGCACCATCGTCAAGCTTGACCCCAGTGCCATTTGGCTAAAGCAGGTTGTCGTACAGTGGGACGTTGACCCAGAGGGCCACACTACGCCATGCCAGGGCCAGAGCATTCGCTCTCTGGCCCATAATCCCCTGCCAAAGCCGGACGACGCCCCGGTAGACACTGTCCCCACCCATGTCTACGACGGGTCTAAACATGAATTGATGGTTGGCGATCACATCGTCGTTATCGACTTTTGGGAAGACGGCGGCGAGGTAGTGGCCCTCGAACCAGAGTTGAAGATGGTTGAGGTTGCCTGGGATGACCAAGACAGCGATCGCGAACCCTGGATCAAGTCCATCGACATCTATAAGCCTCAGACTGAGGTCAAAAACGGCAACGGCGTTTCCGAAATGCCCCCCCAGCTCCGGCAGATAAACCATAAGTTGGACAGTCACCCTGCTGCCGCCCACGACAAAGATGAAAATTGCACCCCTAGATGGATCTGGGAGCCAATCCTGGCTCGCTGGGGCCGCAACAAGTTCGACATCGACGTAGCGGCGAGCGCCGCCGCCAGTGTGCCCGCGATCGCATGTTTCACGAAGGAAAAAAGTGGCCTCGACGATGATGTGGTGTGGCAGGTAGAGACGACCGACGAAGAGGCCGAAACCTTGGGATGGGAACATGCCCCCCTCAGCCTAAACGGCCCCTTCAGCCGGAAATTTGCAGCCCAGTATGATGCTGGGCTGCTGCCGAGCCACTTCTTCGTCTTAACTAAGTCCGATAGTCGAACAGCTTGGCACCAGCGGTACCTGAACCGGTGCCAGGCTGTGTGCCGGGTTGCTCAATACATCACATTCGACCAAACTGGCGACGATTGCCAAGACGCTACATACTCAGTAGACGTACTCTACTTTGGCCCTGACAAAGAAAGGTTTGCTGAAGCAACGGCGCACTATGGGAGAGTGTTTTTCCCTACCAATATCAAGGCCGCTTACGATCTGCCGCCCGGTACGCAAGTGGTCGAAGTTGAAGCATGCGAAGCCTAACGCTTCCCATCCAACATCGGCCCTGGGCATCTCCATGGCCACCTTGCCCATATCTGATTTGGAGTTTTACAATGTCAAGCCCTACAGCCCAACCAACCAGAATCGATCTACAGGTCGAGATTCCTGAAGACCTCCACAACGCGTTGCAGGCCTACCTAGACAGCAACCCTAGCTGGAGCCAGGCACGAGTGTTCTCAGCCGCTACCGCCCTATTCCTAATGCAAAACGGAGCCAGTGATCGCAGCATAAACCGAACCTATCTCGACGCCCTATTTGACCACCAGGTTTAGTTGTGTAAGTTGTAGTGTAAGTTCTTGAGTAAATGGTGAGGTTCTGTGCGATGGTCAAAGACCGGCCCTTGGCCATCGCACCCTATGCCATGGAAAGTATTGGCGAATTTAGCCTGTGTGGCCTGGATGGCTTCGTCGTGGGCCTGCTCGATGTCGTTGAGGTCAAGCACCATTTTCTCGCCGTAGGCGATCGCCTCTCGATTCAAGAACGGTTACAGCCTATAAATCCGGATTTATTGCCTGTGGGTTGCCATCACATGACGGCGCAAAATTCAGACGCTAATCTAGTTCAAAGATTTGGATCGTGCTGCCTTCGGCTAGCGATAGGGATTCGGCAGTCCCAGCAGCCAACTCAATCACACTGTCGACAATGCCCCCTGAGTCATATATCGGGCAATCACTGGGAGAGGTGGTGCAAGGAGGCACGTCACTAACTACAGCGGATACTTTCTCGTTATGTAAAAAAACCATATCCAGCGGAAACCGAACGCCAGCCATCCACAGTTGAACTTCTTGCTCAGGGCTGACCGTAAACAGCATGCCACGGTTCACGGGGAGGCTATTGCGCCCCTTCAGCCCCTGATTCTTCTCCTGGTCAGTCACAGCAGTTTCTAGCAGGATCTGCTTCCCATTTATCTCGAAGTAATGAGTCGGAGAGGGATCTCGCGTGTCACTCCATTGGCCCAATGGCATCAATATGAGCCATCCGATACCCAGGGCCAGGATAGAGCAAGCGATGAGTAGTTTTTTATCAATCCTTGGTGGTGAATTCTGTCGGGCCATTTTCGTAAGAAAACCTGCAATTGAAAGTATGCTATCTGCTTTCACGCCGATGGCTAAATGCTGAGAGCGCCTCTCGATCCAAGAACGGTTACACCCTATAAATCCGGATTTATTGCCTATGGATTGCCATGACAAGTGCTCATGGATATATTGTTGATATGATTGAAGTCTGTAGTGGATTAGCACACGAGGCTGAGTATGGCGACATCTACAGATGTACGAGTAATCCCTCTGCGGGACGTACTCAGGGCAGTAATGGAAGAGTATGCGATTCGGGCGTCTGAACTGTCGGCCAAGTCTGGAGTTCCCGAAAGCAGTATTTCAAAGTTCCTCAGTGGTTCTTCAGATTTACGAACCACGGATGTTGATGCTATAAGGACAGCACTCCCTGATGAAGCAAGGACGCATCTGCTGCAATTGTTAGGGCACTGCGGGAGTGTACCGGTAGATGAAAATGCACGTCTCTTGTTAGTGCTATCGGGAATCAGGGAGTATGCACAGATGTGCAGCACGGCTCAATTCCAAGAAGTTTTAGGCGCGATCGTAGAAGGTAGAGCCAAGGCACTAGAGCACGCTTAGCGCCTTGGCTCTCCGTCTGAGTAGCATCTGCATGAATCATTGATGTCCCCTACTGCAAGCGACAATACAGAGGTAGCATCTAAGCTATTCACTACTCTCAAAGGGGCATCGCCCCTTTGCTCTGGACTAACGACAATGGATAGATTGCATTGACGGACTAGCTCAACTACGAGGCGCTGTCGATCGGCTACAGGCAGTTGGGATATTTCGTGTAGCAGGCCTGCTAGAGTAGGTTTCCGCATTTCCTGGCAAATATTGATAGGTAGAATATAAATGCTTTGACCTTTGTTCTGCCATTAAGCATTCACTATGCTGTCCATAATCTTATTGGGTGTCTGGTAGGCAAACCTCAGATACTGTACCTGCTGACGGCTTTCTTGCATGAATAGTTTCTGGCCACAGTCTCCCTGAAGGAGAGTCATGTCTAGGCGTTGAAGAATTAACTGTCCGGCATCCCTAAATGCGTCATACGTACGCCTACGGCAGAGCGAAGCTATATGAGGGCCGCACAGGCCCACAATAAGTCAGTGGATTGGTTGTCGAAGGTGTGCCAAGAACCGGTGTTGCCCAAGATCGCTTTGACCCGAAACATCAACGCCCCTACAAAGCTTCGTCTAATTTAAGGTTGGGGTTTGCATCACAGGCCAAATAAATGACCCGGAGCAGAGCAAGCTGCTCATCGGTAGTGCACCTCCTAGCATAAGTGTCTACTAAAGCGAGAAGAGCATCTGTATGGAGGTCATCATGGGATGGATCCGATTTAGCCGTGCGGATCATAGCCTCAGACTCGCGCAGTACATCTAGCAAATAGACAAAAGCCTCTGGTTCCAATTCATTCAGGATGCGTTGCAAGGATGAGGTGTTTACCTCCCTGCGACCGTTACGAAACTCTGACAAAGTGGCTGGCGATACGCGTGCCCGTACCGATAGATCATTCGCATTGATCTCGAATTTTTCGAGCGTCATGCGTAGAGCCTCTCGAATCCCAACTCGATGGCCGTGCCTGAGGTTCATCAGTAGAATGCAGCAGAAATGGAATATTCCGAAAATACACGGAAATTCAGCTATTCTGTTAAAAATTACCGAAAGTGCAAATGTTGCTGGTGGCGTAGAGGGTCAAGGGCTTGAGCTAGGCCCAACCATCCTCTACTGATATGCGTTCAAATAAAGGATCAAATCAGGGTTTTTCATGTAAGATCTCAGTAGTCTTCACACTTTCGATAAAATTTCTTGAGGTTAGAAACGTAGAACCCATTTAAAAGAATTAAGACCCCCGACCGCAAATCAGGAGTCTTAACAAGTATCCTCGCCCCAGACACGCAAATGGAAGGGGAAGCGAAGAAATCTAAACTAATGCCATGATAGCAGCTACCTTGGATTTGTAGCAATGCTTTCTGGATTTTTAGTTGAGCTTTCCTTCGCCGCACAGGAAAACAACTCATCTAAAAACCCCAGAATCTTATGGCGGCCTCAGTCCTCCTGCCTCACTCCGAGGTGGGTCAGCATCTTATCAATTTATTTGGCGACTATCTTTGGGAATCTCTAGAGAGTCCTAACGTTGCCCCAGCCCGGTGGCGCACCCTAAAGCATGAGCTGCGCCCCCGAGTGCTCTGGGAGCAATGGAACAATCCCACAGTATTGGTGGGAGTTCGCTTTGGTCACACCACCCGCTACGGGATGCTCGATCTGGACGCAGGCGGACGCTATTGCACACCAGCTGAGATCGCAGAGATCCGAGGTGCCCTAGAAACCGTTGGCCTGAATCGAACGGTCTTGGTGCGCTCCAGCCACAGTGGTGGGCTGCATCTCTACATCCCTCTACCCGAGACCGTCAAAACCTTTGATCTGGCCTGCATTCTTACCCAATGCCTGAAAGCTCAGGGATTCATTGTCGAGAAGGGACATCTAGAGGTGTTCCCTAACCCCAAAACCTTCGGGGTCAATCAATTTGTGGAGTACAACGGCCACAGGCTCCCACTTCAACCCCAGTCGGGCAGCTGGCTACTGACCGACGACCTCGAACCCCAAGGGGATTCGCTCTCGACCTTCTTTGAGCAATGGGAATGGGCAGCCCAGGGGCAAGACCTGGAGATGCTGTTACTCTCAGCCCCTCATGCCAGAGAGTCGCGCAAACAGGAATTCAATCGGCGATCGCTCTCTCCCCAGGCCCAAGAGTGGAAAGACGACCTCGACATCGAAATCCGGGAGGGTTGGACAGGCTCCGGGCAGACGAATCGGTTACTGAAGTCGATCGCGACCCGGAGCCATGTGTTTGAAGGGCTCTCCGGCACAGCATTAGTCGATCGCATTGTGGAACTGGCGATCGCATCGCCAGGATTTCAAGAGCATTGCCACCATCAAAACGAGATTCGCTCAAAGGCGAAGCACTGGGCCAAGTCGGTCGAGGGCTACTACTGGCCTATCGGTACCCGTCGTGGCCAGCGGCTACCTGGGGGCGAGAACACCGTGCGCCAGCTCGACGCCCGCGATCGCATCGCCCAAGCCGTGGCCGCCCTGAAAGATATCGAATTTCCAAGCATCAGAAGCCTTGCTGCTGCGATCGCCAATGCCGCTCGCAGCAGCTTACAAACCCTCTATCGGAATGCCGATCTATGGCATCCCGAAAAAACACCTGTAACGGTTGCAGGCCAAGGCATAGAGTCAGTAGACGTTGCTCTAGAGAGCATGGGTAACGCGATCGCAGGAGCTGAAAACCCTTGTAATCAGGGAGTGTTACACACCACAGGGGGGGGTATGAAGTGTGGTGGCCCTGAGGC
>QBLT01000200.1 GCA_003249105.1 Leptolyngbya sp.
CCCATCAACCCATCAACCCGCCGCTCCCTAGCCCTTACAGCGATCGCGCTGGTACTCCTGGGACACACCCTCGGTGCCATCCTCTACGCCCGCGCCGAGATCGTTCCCGCCAGCCAGTCCCTCACTCTGGGCCTGATTCAGGGCAATGTGCCCACCCGCGAAAAGCTGACGCCCCAGGGGGTTAATCAGGCATTAGAGGGCTATACCAACGGCTACCGCTCCCTGGTAGCCCAGGGGGTAGATGCAGTGGTGACGCCAGAAGGGGCGATGCCGCAGCTGTGGAACCCAAACGCGCCCCAAATTGCGGCCATCATTCGCACGGTGGAGCAGGCGGGAGTTCCCCTGTGGTTGGGTACGTTTGCGCCAGTGCCGGGGGAAGGGCGATCGCAGTACACCCAGAGCCTGCTCGAAATTCGCCCCGACGGTCAAACCTACGGGCGCTACGACAAGGTGCAGCTGGTGCCCCTGGGAGAATACGTACCCTTTGAGGCGGTGCTAGGCCGTCTCATCAGTCGTCTGTCACCGCTGGATAGCTACCTGGTGCCGGGGGCCTCTGACCAGCGGTTTGAGACCAGCGTTGGCCAAGGCATTGTCGGCGTGTGCTACGAGTCGGCCTATAGCCGTCTGTTTCGCCCCCAGGTTAGAAACGGTGGCGAGTTCATCGTCACCGCCTCTAACAACGACCCCTACCCGGTGTGGATGATGAGGCAGCACCACGGGTTTGACGTGCTGCGGGCGGTGGAGAGCGATCGCTGGGCGCTGCGCGTGACCAACACCGGGCTCTCTGGCCTGGTGGATAACCACGGTCGCACCCGCTGGCTGGGGGAGCCCCACACCTATCTCACCCACCGCGCCGAGCTAGATCGCCGCCAGAGCCTCACCCCTTATATTCGCTGGGGCGACTGGCTGACGCCGCTGTTGTTGGGAGCAACGCTGGTGCTGGGATGGCGCGATCGCCGCTGACATTAGTTTTGAGTTTTAAGTTTTGAGTGTTGAATTATTCCCCAATTCAAAATTCAAAATTCAAAACTTGCCTGCCTGGGGCCTAAAGAAATCCAGCGTTGCCAACACGGCTCCGCCGACGATTAGAGCGCAGGCTAATCCCACTACCGCTGTAGCCTCTGCCCGGCCAAAGGCGATCAGCAGGAGGGTCGAGAGCAAGGGGGCCGCGTAGGAGAGCGCCCCCAGCACGCGAATATTGCCGCGTTTCACACCATAATCCCAGGTGAAGAAGGCCAGCCCCACTGGCCCCAGCCCCAAAGCGAGGATGGCAACCCATTCCCAACCCACCGGGGCCACTGTTGTTTCAAACAGACCATGAAAAATCCAGGCCAGCACCGCCGTGGCTCCGCAAAAGCCCCCTACGGCATTGGTCGGAATCACCCCAAAGTATCGAGAGAGGATGGAGTAGCCCGACCAGGTGAGGGCGCAGACCAGGGCCGCCAGATACCCGGTGGTGTATTGGGCATCAAAGCTGAAGCCTTGACCCTTGGTGACGAGCAGACCCGCGCCGAGAAAGCCTGCGATCGCCCCCGCCCCGTGAAACCACCGCAGCCGCTCGCCGGGTAGCAGCGCCGAAAAGAACACGATCAGCAGGGGCCACAGGTAGGCGATCAAACTCGCCTCCACCGCAGGGGCGTGGCGCAGGGCCATGAAATAGAAAAAGTGGTAGCCAAACAGCCCGACGATCCCGAGCACCCAAACCCGCCAGGGCAGCCGCAGGTGGCGCAGCACATTGCCCCCGGCCCGCAGCCAGGCGGCCAGGCCAATGCAGAATGCGATCGTAAACGCCATCGCCGTCAGCTGAAAGGGCGGCACGGTGCCGCTTAGGTCAGTTAGCAGGGCCAGGGTGGCCCACATGAGCACCGCCGAAAATCCGATAATGGTTGGCTGTCGCTGGTTTTGTGCTGGCTCCATCCGGCTCTTCCTTAGCTATCCCCTGGCTGTGTATTGTAGAGAGGCCGTCGGCCTAGACAGCTTCAGAATAGAACTATAAAAGCAAGAGAAGAAACGTTCTATGACTACTCCCCTCTCTGTTTTAGTCACGGGTGCCACCGGGCGCACTGGGGCGATCGCCGTTCAAAAACTTCAGCAGCGGCCAGAGCAGTTTGTGGTCAAGGGCTTTGCCCGTTCTGAGGCGAAGGTGCAAGAGCTATTTGGCACCACAGACGGGTTTTACCTGGGGGATGTGAGCGATCGCGATCGCCTCCAAACCGCCCTGCTCGGCTGTGATGCCCTAGTCATTCTCACCAGCGCTGTACCGCAGATGAAAGCTCCCCCAGAACCGGGGCAGCGGCCAGAGTTTACCTATCCCGAAGGGGGCACCCCCGAGCAGGTAGACTACCACGGCCAAATCAACCAGATCGAAGCCGCGAAAGCCGCCGGAGTCAAACATATCGTCCTCGTCGGCTCCATGGGCGGCACCAACGAGCAGCACCCCCTCAACCGCATGGCCAACGGCAACATTTTGATCTGGAAGCGCAAGGCCGAAGCCTACCTAATTGACTCCGGCCTCGACTACACCATCATTCGAGCCGGGGGGTTGCAAGACCAGCCGGGGGGCCAGCGCGAGCTGATTGTGGGCAAAGACGACGAGCTGCTGGCCAGTCCACCTGACGGCATTCCCACCTCCATTCCCCGCGCTGATGTGGCAGAAGTAGTGGTGCAGGCATTGCTCACGCCCGCCGCCCGCAACAAAGCCTTTGACGTGATCTCTAAACCCGAGGGCACGCCTGGGGCCGTAGTCACCACCGACTTTGACGCGCTCTTTGCCCAAACCACCCCAGGCCTGTGACTCAAGGCGTTGGATCAGAAACCGCTATTTCGGCCAGCTTGCGCTCCCGCACAAACATAAATAGCGCAAAGCCAAAGGCAAAGGAGATCGCAAACATCAGGGCAATGTAGATGCCCCAGAACCTGAGTTTCAGCCGCCGCCCCTCGGTCACAATAAACGTGATCACTAGCAGCAGCGCCACGGTGAGATCTACGGCGACAAAGCTAGAGGCCGGGTTAGCCCAGACCTGCTCGATAAAGGCAGACAGGTCAAAGTTCAGCAGGTTGGTGGCGGTGAACTCTCCCTTGGTGGCAATGGTGAACTGCACCAGGTAGTAGTTCGTCCAAACAAAGCCGATTAGGGTCAGCGCGGCGTAGATGGCTTGACGAAGGAGCGTTCCGGGCATGGGTAAGACTCGGTGAACTGGGCCTGTTGATTGTCTCCAAGACATGACTCTAACAGGACTGCTGGGTGAGTTATGCGGCAAAAGAACGAAAAACGAAGAACGAAAAAATCCCGCTGGGCTTAAACTCTGGCATTGTGGGCCGTCGCTGTCGTAACTCAGATTTCACTGGCCCCATCAACTGCTCGAGGCAGGCAGGGGATGCTAGAGGCGCTCTAAGCTGCGATCGCTACTCTGAAAGGCGGCAGCGGCTAAAATCGATCTGTGGCCCGGTAGAACATTGCACCAGGCTGCGGCCAGCGGCCAGGGCTGCACCGTTAGTGGCGTAGATTTCACCATCGGTGAGGGTAGACAATTCGGGTGTGATCACCCAGCAGCAAAAGCCCCTCGCAGGCCGATAGGTCACAGCCACAATCCAATCGGTAAGGGCAATTAGAGTATTGAGCTGATCGTTTGCCATGGGTTAACCCCCTCCACAGGTTTGGAAGGCTTGTTTTCAGGAATATCTAGCGCATCAATTTGGCTTCAGGAATCTAGGATTTCTGAGGTGTGAACTAGATAACTACCTATTGTGATTTAGGTCAATTGTACTATACTGGTTTTCTGAAGACAACTGTTCGGGTTCAGGGGTCTTGTCCTAAAGCATTGAGGCGACTATGGCGGCAAAGAAAGGCGGAAGCAAAGAGCAAAGCGAGAAGGAAAAAGCCTTGACGATGGTGCTGGGCCAGATCGAGCGCAACTTTGGCAAAGGCTCCATCATGCGCCTCGGCGATGCTGCCCGCATGAAGGTTGAGACCATTCCTACTGGCGCGCTAACCCTCGACCTGGCCCTGGGTGGCGGCCTACCCAAAGGGCGCATTATCGAAATCTATGGCCCTGAAAGCTCGGGTAAAACCACCGTGGCCCTGCACGTGCTGGCCGAAGTGCAGAAGATGGGCGGGGTAGCGGCCTTTGTCGATGCTGAGCACGCCCTCGACCCGATCTATGCCGCCGCCCTCGGGGTCAACGTCGAAGAACTGCTAGTGTCTCAGCCCGACACGGGGGAAATGGGGCTAGAGGTGGTCGATCAGCTGGTGCGATCGTCCGCCATCGACGTTGTCGTGGTTGACTCCGTAGCCGCCCTCGTCCCCCGCGCCGAAATCGAAGGCGAAATGGGCGATGCCCACGTCGGCCTGCAAGCGCGACTGATGAGCCAAGCCCTGCGCAAGATCACCGGCAGCATTGGCAAGTCGCAGTGTACGGTCATTTTCTTGAACCAGCTGCGCCAAAAAATTGGCATCTCCTACGGCAACCCTGAGGTCACGACTGGGGGCAACGCGCTTAAGTTCTACGCCTCGGTGCGCCTCGATATCCGCCGCATTCAAACCCTAAAGAAAGGCACCGAAGAATACGGCATTCGCGCCAAGGTCAAAGTTGCCAAAAATAAGGTGGCTCCTCCCTTCCGCATTGGTGAGTTTGACATTCTCTTTGGCCAGGGCATCTCCAGCATGGGCTGTCTGGTTGACCTGGCCGAGCAGCACGGCATCATCGTCCGCAAAGGAGCCTGGTACAGCTACGAAGGCGACAACATTGGCCAGGGGCGCGAGAACACGATTCAGCGTCTGCAAGAAGATGCTGAATTTGCTGCCAAGGTCGAAGCCCAGGTGAGAGAGAAGCTCGAAATCGGTGGCGCGGTGGCCGATATGGCCGACGTGGAGATCGAGGTCGAAGACGAAACCTACCTGGACGAAGACGAGTAAACCCGGCGTTTACCTCACGAACCGTCGAAAAGCCTCGATGCTCAAGCTGAAGCATCGGGGCTTTTTAAGTAGAGCGGGGGCGCGGACGTAGTTCAGGTTTCGCTGACAAAAGCTGATGAGGCGTTAGCACGTGATTCGTCTGCTGCACCACGCGACTGGTGCAGGTGCTCCTGCGATCGCCCCAAAATTACCAATGGTTTCAAGGATTAGAAAGCCGCTACAGAAACGTCTTGATCCCAAAGAAAGGCTTAAACAGAAGGTACCCGTGCGGGTCATAGGAAAGCGGTGGTGAATTTGACAGCATGAGACTTCACGCTCTCGCTTGGCAAAAACAACCCTCCCGCTCCGACCTAAACAAGAGGTACACCATGGCAACCGATTTTCTCCCCATCTCCGGCTGGGTGTCTTGGGAAAACCAGGGCGCAGGCACCGCCGTGGCGGATCTGGACGGCAATGGCAGGCCAGATCTGGTCATGTTTCAAATCGACAACCCGCCCGGTGGCAATCAGGGGTTTTATAAAGTCGGCAAAAATTTAGATGCCGCTGGCACGGTGACCGGTGGCTGGAGTGATTGGATTGCTGTGCCCGACTGGTTCTCTTGGGACAATCAGGGCGCAGATATTGCGATCGCCGATCTCAACAACGACGGCCAGCCAGAGCTGATTATCTTTCAGATCGACAGCCCGCCCGGTGTCAATCAGGGCTACTACCGCATCGGCTGGAACCTCGACGGCAATGGCAATGTGACCGGCGGCTGGAGCGACTGGATTGCCGTGCCCGACTGGTTTGCCTTTGAGAACCAGGGCGGCGGCATTGCCGTGGCCGATCTGAACAACGATGGCCGCCCTGAGCTAGTGGTGTCTCAGGTCGATAGCCCCGAGGGGTTGAACCAGGGCTACTACCGGGTCGGGTGGAATCTTGGCCTCGATGGTTTAGTTACGGGTGGCTGGAGCGACTGGACTGCGGTGGATTGGTTCTCGTGGGATAACCAGGATGCCAGCATTGCGATCGCCGATCTCGATGGCAATGGTCGCCCCGAGCTGGTGGTGTTTCAGATCGACAATCCCCCCGGTGCCAACCAGGGCTTTTATCAAATCGGCTGGGATCTCGATGCCACCGGCAAAGTCGCGGGCGGCTGGAGCAATTGGACGGCGATTCCCGACTGGTTTTCCTGGGAAAATCAGGGTGCGGGGGTGGCGATCGCCGCCCTCGCACCCAATCAGCGCCCCGAACTGATTTTGGCCACCATCGACGCACCGCCCCAGGTCAACCAGGGCTACTACCGCACCGTTGAGCTGCTGCTGGATCTAGACACCGCTGCTACCCAGGGAATCTGGCGGTTGCTGCCCGACACCTCGCAAATCCTCGCCATCCATGCGGCGCTGTTGCACACGGGCAAGGTGCTGTTCTTCTCTGGTTCGAGCAACAACCCCGCCAAGGCCAACGGCGAGTTTGGCAGCGTCGTGTGGGACTACAGCCAAAACACCTTCCAGTTTCCCGACACCCCCGCCGACTTCTTCTGCGCCGGTCATTCTTTTTTACCGGACGGTCGGCTGCTGGTGGCGGGCGGCACCGAAGAGTATGACTTTGGCCATCCCTTTATTGGGCTGCGCGATGCCTACACCTTTAACCCGCTCACCGAGCAGTGGGAAAAGCAGCCGTCGATGGCCGATGGGCGCTGGTATCCGACCCTCGTTACCCTGGCCAATGGGCGAGTCTTCACCGTGTCGGGCTTAGACAAAGACGGCAACCTCAACCAGGCCGCAGAGATTTACCAAGACGGCACGGGCTGGACGACGTTGCCCCCAGCCCTCAACCGTCGCTATCCCCTCTATGCCCACCTGTTCTTGCTGCGCGATGGCCGCATCTTTTATTCTGGCGCTCAGTATGGCATCAACGAAGGCACCCCGCCCAGCCTGATCGACCTGCAAAACAACACCGTGACGGCGGTGCCTGGGCTGAGCGAACCCAACCACCGCAACCAGGCGGCCAGCGTGCTGTTGCCCCCGGTGCAGGCCCAAAAGGTGATGATTATGGGCGGCGGGGTCTTGGGCGGTGGCGCAGGCCACCAGCACGCCGAGGGGGCCACCGACAACGTTGACATTGTCGATCTCAAAGCTGCCACGCCGGTCTATCAACCTGGGCCAGAGCTACACCATGCCCGCACCCACGCCATGGCCGTGACCCTGCCCGATCGCACGGTGCTGGTCTGCGGCGGCAGTGGAGCCGACGAATCGCGGGCCGAAGCCACCCTAGAAGCCGAAATCTACACCCCCACCACCAATACCTGGACGGAAGTTGCGGCGGCCCGCGTGCCTCGCTTATACCACTCTGTCGCTATCCTCTTGCCCGATGGCCGGGTGATTACGGCGGGGTCTAATCCGGCCCGCCAAGACGAAGAACTGCGCCTGGAGATATACTATCCGCCCTATCTGTTTAAGGGGGCGCGTCCGGTAATTGCGTCAGCTCCCCAGACCGTTGCCTACGGCGGTGCCATGGAAATTGAAACGTCCCAGGCGGCAGAGATTCAGTGGGTCAGCCTGGTTAAACCGGCTGCCCCCACCCACACCCTCGATACCGAGCAACGGCTGGTGGAACTGTCGTTTACGCAGATCAGCGGCGATCGCCTCAAAGTTGACCTGATCGACGAACCCAACCTGGCCCCGCCGGGCTGGTATATGCTGTTCGTCACCGATCAGCAGGGGGTGCCCTCGGTGGCTAGGTGGGTGCAGCTCAGCTAACGGCCATGCGATCGGGGGCATTCAGCGTATCCCACCGCTGAACGCCCCATTAACTGCTGGCGACTTCAGATTTTTGAGGCGTAAAATGACGTTATCTTTGGCCTTGATGCTGTTTTGGCGGAACCAGCCATGTCGATCTCTACCTACGAGCCCCCCGTTGCTGAGCTGTTGAGCTATGGCGAGGCTGAAGGCAACACCTCAAAAGACTGGCCCAACTATGTGCAAGATCTGGGGCTCACCGCCGAGCATGTTCCGGCTCTGATTCAGATGGTTCAAGATGAGCAGCTGTGGGAGCTGTTCATGGGCAACTTCGACAAGCAAGACGACTTCACAGACGCAGGCATACTCCCTGAAGAAGCGCTTTGGGCTCCGATCCACGCCTGGCGATCGCTGGGGCAACTGCAAGCCATTGAGGCCATTGAACCCCTCGCCCAGGTTTTGCAGCAGCACGACCTGGACTGGTGTTGGGAAGAGCTGCCCCAGGTCTTTGGTTTGATGGGGGCTGGGGCGCTTGCCCCGCTGGAAGACCTGCTCTCAACCAAAATTGACTACAACAACAAAATTACGCTGGTAGAGGGGTTTGGCGCAATTGTCAAGGCGTTTCCTGACCTGCGCGATCGCACTGTGGAGGCCCTCACCCGGCAGCTGAGCCAGTTCAAAAACCACCACCGCACCGTCAACGGTGCCCTTATAGCCCAACTGCTCGATCTCAAGGCGACTGAAGCGGTGCCTGTGATGGAAGCTGCCTACGAGGCCAAGAAAGTCGATGAAATGTTTGTGGGCTCTTGGGCCAGGGTACAGATCGACCTGGGGCTCAAACAGGAGTTAGACTTTACTCCCGAAGAGCTAGAGATTCGCTACACGCCCAGACAGGAGCAGATGATGGCCAACATCAGGGCCTCTCTCGATCGCCCTAAGCCCAGCAGAAAAAGCCTCCCAAACTTCGAGAAACCGCCAGAATTTAAGGACATTTTGGTTCAGTCGGGCACCAAAAAGCTGGCTGACAAAGCTGGTTTTGGCGGCGGGCCGCCAATCGCCCCCAAAAAGAGCAAGAAAAAGAAGAAGTAGCACCGATTAGGCTAGAGCCTCCATCAGCCAGCGCATGAGGGTGGTGTCGTCTTCGGTCTGCGATCGCCCCAATGCCTCTTCCACCAACGCTAGGTCTAGCCCCGGCAGCACCCCCGACACCCGGATTTGTCGGCTACCACCCTCGGCTACAGCAAAGGCCAGCACCTGCTGTTCGGCCACATTCACCACCCAGTATTCGCCTACGCCCAGCCTTTTGTAGAGCAGTCGTTTGGCCCCCAGGTCGTCTTTGAAAGAGCTGCCGCCAATCTCGATCGCCAGGGTCGGCGGGCCAAAGACGTTGATATCAATCGGTGAATTGTCTTGGGGGGGTAGCCGAAAGTCTGACCCAATGTAGAAAAGAGCCGTTGGTAAATAACTGAGCCTGGCTAACATCGGTGGCGGTGGTTCTGTTGTGGCGCTGGTCCTAAGCCGCCATCAAGTAGAAGTTCCATAATCCAGCCGCGGTGAGCATCAGGTGGTCATCGAATTCGGGCTTTCGATTCCGATAAATGGCACTGACGGC
>QBLT01000201.1 GCA_003249105.1 Leptolyngbya sp.
GTGTTGGGGTGTTGGCGAAGCCTGTCCGCAGGACTTAGGGGTGGCTCGATCTAACTCCCCTCCTCCATCACTCTCCACTACTTCCGCCTTCACCCACACCGTTTCCCCGTGGCGCGAGAACTTAATGGCGTTGCTAAGCAGGTTGGTGAGCACCTGAATCATGGCGTCAGGGGCGGCCCACAGGGTGAGATTTAGCGGCACGAGGGCAATGGTGATGCCAGAGCGATCGGCCAGGGGCTGCACGCTGTCAATCGCCTGGTACATCAGGGTGGCTACCTGGCAGGCTTCTTTTTCAAGCTGCACTTTGCCCGATTCGAGCCGCTCAAAGCTGAGGATGTCGTCCACCAGACGCAGCAGGCGATCGCTGTTGTTGATGGCAATGTCGAGCATGCGGCGGGCCTTTTCGGGGCGGTCGGCATAAACCCCGGCCCCCAGCAGCGCCAGCGCCCCCTGAATGGCGGTGATCGGGGTGCGCAGCTCGTGGCTGACCACGGAGATAAACTCATCTTTCATGCGATCGATGGCCAGGCGATCGCGAATATCTTGCACATGGCCGACGGAGTAGAGCGGGTTGCCTGCCATATCGTAGATTGGGGCCGCGTTGATCACCACCGGAATCACCTCCCCCTGCTTAGTCACGTAGCGCTTTTCGATCGCGTAGGTGCGGGCAGCGCCGCTCATCATGCGCTGAAATCCAGCCCAGTCTTCGGCCCGGTCGTCGGGGTAGGTGATGTCTTTGAAGGTGAGGGTCAGCAGCTCGGCTTCGGTGTAGCCCAGCAGGGTGCAGTAGTAGGGGTTGGCCAGTACAAACTGCCCGGTGGTTGACACCAGCGAAATGCCATAGGGGGCATCGTCAAAGGCGCTGCGAAACCGGGCTTCGCTCTGGCGCAGGGCTTCTTCGGTGCGCTTGCTCTCGGTGATGTTTTCGACGGTGCCGACCACCCGCACCACCTGGCCCGCCTCGTTAAACAGCGGGAACGCCTTTGAGCGCAGCCAGCGCAGCTCCCCCCCAGGGGTGATGTAGCGATACTCCTGATCGAAGTTTTCGCCCTGCCGCTCTCGCCTGAGGGCGGCGACGATGCGATCGCGATCGTCGGGGTGAATGCAGGCTATCCATTGGGCTTCCAGGTCGGGGATAGGGACAGCGACGGGGTCTAGGCCACGGATCTCCCAGTAGGCTGGGTTGACGTAGGTATATTGGGCGGCCCCAGTATCGTAGACAAAAAAGCCCTCCTGCACGGCCTCGGCCAGCTGCCGAAAGCGGGCTTCGCTCTCCTGGAAGGCCAGCTCCACCTGTTTGCGATCGGTAATATCCACCGAAACGCCCACCAGCTTGACCACCCGGCCCTGGTCGTCAAAGACCGGCTCGCCTCGGGCATCGAGGTAGTGGATCGAGCCATCGGGGTGAATGGGGCGCAGATCTACCTGGTAGGGATTGCCCTCGGCAATGGCAGTGGCCATGTGCTGGGTGAGGCGATCGCCATCCGCAGGAGACAGCTTTTGCAGCAGCTCATCGTAGGATGGAGCCACCGGGGCAGGCTCCATTCCCCAGTTGCGAAAGGTCATCTCCGACCAGGAAAGTCCCTGGGTGGCCACGTCAAATTCCCAGTAGCCCACCTGGGCCAGCCGCTGGGCCAGCGCCAGCCGCTGCTGGCTTTGGCGCAGAGCGGCCTCGGCTCGGTGGCGATCGGTGATGTCGCGGTGGGTGACGATCAGACAATCTTGGCCCTCCAGGGCCTGGGCCTCGGCGGAGAGCAGCACGGTTTTAACCTCGCCCCCCTTGGTTTTGACCTGAATCTCTAGATTGCGCACCCGGTCCTGCTGCTCCAGCAGGGTGCGGTAGACTCGGCGCTGGCTCAGGTCGACCCACAGATTGAGCTCGATGGCGGTGCGCCCCACCATCTCATCGCGGTGGTAGCCAAAAAACTCCAGCAGGCTGTGGTTGACATCCAGCAGGCGGCCCTCGGTCCGCGTGGCAATGGCCATGGGGTCCGGGCTGGTGCGAAAAATGGTGGTGAACTTGGTCTCCGACTCGGCCAGGGTGGTCTGCAGGCGCTGAAACGACTGCTGCAGCTGATCGGCCATCTGGTTGAAGGATCGGGCCAGATGGTTAAATTCGCTAATTCGGCTATTTGCGGGCAACCGCTGGGCAAAATTGCCCGCCGCCAGCTCGCCGCTGACTCGGGCAAACAGGCGCAGGCGACCCAGCAACCCCTGGGTGAGCAGCAACCCCAGGGCGATCGCCCCCCCCAGGGTAACCAACAGCAGTAAAGTTTGATGCGCCCGGTCCGGCCCCCGCTCAAGCCAGTGACCTGCAACCACCATAGCCAGCAGCGCAAACAGCACTAGCGGCACCGTGAGCACCCAGTGCAGTGGTAGAGGGGGATGCAGGTTCAAGCGAGGCAGACGCATAGGCGCAACGATAGAGCACTAACGGGGCTAAGGCATTGCCCTTTGGTCACAGCTAAGCGCGCCTTCCTCACCCGCCGAAATCATCAGCGATCGCTTCAGCAGCTCTAGCCGATGGGACAGCTGGGGGCGCAGTTTGGGATGGGGCGCAGAGCGCAGCAGCAGCTCGATCGCCTCCGCCACCTCCGCTGCCTGGGCATAGCCAAATAACCCCAAACCTCCGGCCAAACGGTGGGCTTCGGTGGTCGCCAACTGCTGCTGTTCTGGGCTAAAGGTGCCAGATTCTAAAGACTGCATGGCTCGGTCTAACACCCCTAGCCGCTGCTCCAGGGAGGCTTGAAACCGCTGGGTCGCCTGCTGCATCACCCGGGCAAGGCGAGGGGCGGGTGACCCAGCGGCGGGCTGACCCGACAGCGGCGGGTCAGCCGGTGCCGCCTTAAGCCGATAGCCCAGCCCGTAGACCGTCTCAATGGGGCTATTTACCAGGCCCGCCGCCTTCAACCGCTGGCGCAAATCTTTGATTAAGTTGGTGACCGAGCCCTCGACCGGGGTGTCGGCCATGGGCCACAGGTGATCGATGATAGCGCTGCGGGTAAGCATCCGCTGGGGCTGGCGCAAAAACAGCTCCAGCAGTTCGTATTCTTTGGGGCGGCAGGCAATGGGCTGCTGGCGGTAAGTCACCTGGGTGAGGGCCGGGTCGAGGCGCAGCTCGCCCCAGCTCAGCACTGGGGGTGCCGTGCTGCTGCGGCGCAACAAGGCCCGCACCCGCGCCAGCAGCTGCGCCGCATCACAGCCCTTTGACAGGTAGTCGTCGGCCCCGGCGTCTAGCCCGGCGACAATATCGGCACTGGTGGCCTTGACGGTGAGCATGAGAATGGGGGTACGGCTGCCCTGGGCCCGCAGGCGGCGGCAAACCTCTAGTCCATCGAGCGATGGCAATAGCCAGTCGACAATCAGCAGGTCGTAGGGCCAGCGGCTGGCTAGATCGAGGCCGGTAGCCCCGTCGGCGATCGCATCGACAGCGTAGCGATGGCTAGTCAGAATATCCGATAAAAACTCACTGGTGGATGGGTCATCCTCTAGCAGCAGTATTTTCATGGTCAGAGGGCATCACAAAAAATATGTCTAAAGGAGGGTTCTTATGTTGCCCCCACCATACTCCTGTGACCGGCTAGCCACAATCCCCCACCCCGATAATGCAAGCCGTTTAAGCCAATCTATGGCTGGGCTGCTGAATAAACGCCTCCACCTGATCGGGGGGCAGCGGCGGCGCAATCCAGAAGCCCTGCACAGCGTCACAGCCCAACTGCTCTAGGCGATGGGTTTGAAACTCGGTCTCAACCCCTTCGGCAATTACAGTGAGGCCCAAAGACTTGGCAATCTGAATGATCGCTTTGACAATGCTGACATCGTCGTGGTTGACATCGATGTTTTCGACAAACGATTGGTCGATCTTCAGGGTGTTGATCGGAAAGCGCTTGAGATAGCTGAGGGATGAATAGCCGGTGCCAAAGTCATCGATTTTGATCTCAACCCCCTGGGTTTGAAGGTTCAATAGCGTCGACAGCACGCCCTTCACATTCAGCAGCAGTAGACTTTCGGTCACCTCTAGACTCAAGTTGGCAGCCGGCAGCGATGCCCGCGCTAAAATGTCCTTGATCTGCTGAAAAAATTCGGGCCGCTCAAACTGCGCCGCCGCCACGTTCACGTTCATTTTCAGCTGCTTGGCCAGCGGGAACCGACGACACCAATCGGCCATCTGATGGCAGGCTGTCTCAAAGATCCAGTCGCTGAGGGGAATGATCAGTCCCGTTTCCTCCGCCAGGGGAATAAATTCGCCGGGGGCAATGAGCCCGCGCTGGGGATGCACCCACCGCACCAGTGCCTCAAACCCCAATAGGTGGCGATCGCTCAGGCTGACGATCGGCTGATAGTGCAGCACAAAATCTTGACGCTCTAGGGCCTGGCGCAGATGGGTTTCGAGCTCAAACAGCTCGATCGCGCTGGCGTGCATCGCCGGGTTAAAAATTTTGTAGCCTGAGGACTGCCCCTCAGCCTTAGCTCGATACATGGCGTTGTCGGCGTCGCGCAGCATGTCGTCGCCTCGGACATAGCTGGGGCTGGCCAGGGCAATGCCCAGACTGGCGGAGGTAAACACCGTGTGGCCCATCAGCCGAAATGGCGCTTTGATATCGGCCTGAATGCGCTCCACCACGTGAATGGCTTCGTTCAAACTGGTAATTTGCTCCAGCAAAATCACAAACTCGTCGCCCCCCAGGCGGGCCACCGTGTCGCTGGCCCTAACGTGGCGCTGCAAAATGTGGGCGATTTGCACCAGCAGCTGGTCGCCTACCAGATGGCCTAGACTGTCGTTGATCACCTTAAAGCGGTCTAAGTCGATGAACAACACCGCAAACAGCTGATCGGGGTGGCGTTTAAACCGCTGCACCGCCTGCTCCAGGCGCTCGGTAAACAGGGCCCGGTTAGGTAGCCCGGTGAGGGCGTCGTGCAGGGCCTGGTGGCGCAGTTCTTCTTCAGCTAATTTGCGATCGCTGATGTCGATAAAGGTCACCACCACCTGGGTCAGCCGCTGGGCATCGTCAAAGGTGGGAAACGCATTGACTAAAACCCAGGTGCAGTCCTGGGTCTGGGAGGAGCAAACGCCCAGTACCAGGTTTTGCAGGGGGCACTGGCTGGCAATCACCTGAGTCACCGGCAAGCGATCGGGGGCTAGCGCCACGCCGGTTTCATCCACGATCGTCCAGGGGGGGTGGTTGGTGCGCTGGCCCACCATGTCCTCCATCGACAGCCCCAGCAGCTGCACCGCCATCTGGTTACACATGACAATGCTGGTGTCGGCGGCGTGGACAATCACTCCGGCATGGAGATGATCCACCAGCAGGCGGTAGTTGGCCTCGCTGTGGCGCAGTTTTTGGAGGGCGATCTCCAGGGAGTGGGTTTGCTGCTGTAGCGCCTGATTGGCGGTGGCCAGGGCGGCGGTGCGCTCCTCAACCCGTTGCTCCAGGGTGTCTAGGGTTTGCCGCAGCTGGTTCACCATGTGGTTAAAGGCCTGGGCCACCGCCGTAAACTCGTTGTCTCCGGTGAGTTGCAGGGGCTGGTCGAGGTCTTGCCGGGCAATGCGCTGGGCAGCGATCGCCATCAGCGTCAGCGGGGTGATAATCCGTCGCCCCAGCACCACGCTGGCCCCGATTGCCAGGGCCAGGGCCGTGAGGGCCGTAGCCAGCAGGGCGGCGCTGCTCTGGTTGGCGGTGTTGGCTAACTCAAGGCGCGCCGCAGCGGCGCGGGCGGCGGAGCGATCGCTCACGGCTTGAATAATCTCGTTGATGTCGCGGTTGATATTAGCCGCAATGATGCGGTTGACCTGCACCTGCTGATCGAGAAACAGCAGGGCGTTGAGGGAGATCTTGTAGGTTTGCATCAGCGCCTGGCTCTCAGGGTCTAACGCCCCCGTCGGCAGCTGCGCCAGGGTGGCCGTCAGCTGATCTAGACTCGATTGCAGGTCGTCGAGATAGATGGGGTCCTGGGTATTTAGGTAGGCCTGCTGCTGGGCCATCAGCTGCCACACCAGCATGCGCAGGGTCGCTGAGCGCTGACTGCCACTGGGCAGGGTGGCGATCAACTCCTCCAGCTGCTGGTGAACCTCATGGTTGAGACCGTCCTCCGCAATCCGGCGAGTGGTGGTCGCAAAGGCCGATTCGTAGTTGTTAAACAGCGAGTCCAGCAGGGCAAATTCTTCGGCCAGCTCGGGGTTTTGGGCTTCTAACGCCCTCAGAGCGGCTAGATTTTGGCGAGCTTGGGCCAGATAGACCTGGTTGGTTTGGATATGCACCTGGGCGTTGGTATCGACATTGCCCCCCTGCCAGGTATCAAAATAGGCCTCCTCCGCCTGCCGAGCCAGCAAAAAGTTGGTTTTCAACTCAAGGCTAAGCTCTCGCAGCTGGGCGGCATCGTCAAGGGTGGTCTGGCTGCGGTGCCGGAGCCGCTGCAAACTGCCGTAGCCAATAGCGGCGCTGAGGCCGTGCAGCAGCAAAATGATGCCAAACCCCAGCATCAGCTGGGCTCGAATGGCTTTAAACCACCGCAAACGCTGCCTCATGGCGGCCCCTCGCCCGCCATCAGCTGAGTGACAGTGGTCTGGAGCTGCGCGGCGGCCAGGGTCGGCTCTGCCCCGTCGTAGATGGCGTGAATGGCCGTGGCGATCGCCAGGGCCACCTGGTTCCACTGGGGGTGCAGCACCGCAGTTGGGCGCGAGGTCTGCATGGCGGTTTGCACGGCTAGGGCGTAGTCAAAGTTGATCGCCTCAGTGTAGACCGACGGCGTCAGCCAGCTCGAAAATCGGGGTGCCCCCCCGGTAGCTACGGCAATTTTGGCCTCCATCTCCGGGCTGGTGGCCCACTGAATAAACAGCCAGGCCGCCTTGGGGTGACTAGAGCGCTGGGGAATGCCGAGACCCCACAGCCAGTGGCCGGTCAGGCTCTGTTGGTGAACCGGGGGCAGCACGGTGTAGCCCACCTGACCGGCGATCGCAGAGGTATCGCGCTGCTCAAAGTCAGGCCCAAACAGGCTGGCATCGATATAAAACGCCGCTTTCCCCGCCTGAAAGAGCTGGGTGGCCTCAGGCCAGTCCATCTGTTTGATGTCGGCTGGCCCCGCCCGCATCAGCTGGGCATAGGTGGTCAACCCCTCAACCACGCGCGGATCGGTGAGGCCGGGCCGTTGCCAGTCACCGTCAAACCACAGGTTGAAGGGCAGCGGGGTGGGCTCGGCCCCCCAACCGTTGAGCACAAGTCCCGACACCGTATCGATAATGGCGTCAGATTTTACCCCGCGCATCGCCATCCCAGCGGCCTGGCCGCTCTCGTTGATTTGGGTCGCGGCCTGCACCAGCTCGGCCATGGTCTGGGGCACCCGCCCTGCCAGAAATTGATTCACCAGGCGCTTGTTGTAAAACAGAATGTAGGCTTCAAAAGTGGCGGGAATGCCGTAGAGCTGGGGGCTACCGCTGTCGGGGGGGTACATGGCCGCCAGCCGAAACCCTTCGGGAAAGTCAAACAGGTTGTAGTTGGCCGCCGTTAGCCTGGGGTTGTGGAGCAGCGGCGTTAGCGGCAGCAGCAGATCGTCGGTCCACAGCCGGTAGGCGGTCGAATCCATCGGCAAGAAAAAGGCATCGGCCTGCACGGGATCAGCCCGCAGCAAGGCCTCCATCTCGGCAAAGTAAGCGGGTTCTGCCACCGTGCGCAGTTTCAAGGTGATGCCGGTCAGGGCCTCAAAGTCGGGCAGGTAGGGCAGCAGGCCCGTAGTCCAGGGGTGATCGTCCAGCAGTAGCCCAATCTGATCGCCCGCAAACCGTCGCCAGTCAAAACTCTGGTCAAAATTTGGGTCAGACTCGATCGCCGTTTTACTGGTAGGCGATCGGCTCGACGGTTGACAGTTGGTTAAGGTCGCCAATCCCGCCCCCGCCGCCAGCTGCATAAATCGACGGCGACGCAGTACCCCCATAGACTGAGCCAATAGCTCTGGCATCACGGCAACGATTGAAAGGAACAATGACCATTGACTGCACTGACTGTCTCCTTAAGCATGCCCTAAGCAAGCAGTTGGCAGAACTCAGGTCGGGAAGGCGATACCTCCTAGGACCTGAGGGCTTATCGACAGGCAGCAATAGGCCCCCAACCGGCTAAGCAGCTAGGGGGCCTATTTTTCCATAGGGGTCACCCCCGTGGGGCAAACATTAAGTTGATTAAACGCCTACTGGGGAGCCGATGCGGAGTATTTGACTAACTCCCCCGGCGAAATAGTCTCCAGCACAGTGTCGGAGGTAAAGTAGCCCAGAGCCTGGATGACGCGGGCAATGCAGCCCGTCCAGCCGGTCTGGTGGCTGGCCCCAATGCCCGAGCCATCGTCGCCGTGGAAGTATTCGTAGAACAAAATCAGGTCCTGCCAGTGGGGGTCGGTCTGAAACTTCTCGGCCCCGCCGTAGACCGGGCGGCGACCGTTTTCGTCTTTGGTAAAGATGCTGACCAGGCGCTCGCTGATGCATTGGGTGATTTCAAACAGGGTCAGTAGATCGAAAACTCATGCTGCTATAGGTAGAAATACAGCCTGGACAAGGGGAAAATGTCGCTCAACTACCTGGCGAATGAAGGAGAGCATGGTTTTGAGCGGGAAGCGCTCTTGAAAGACCCGTCGCCCGCCTCGTCGGGTTGCACTCACGACCTGCCACAGCAGGTACACCCAGAGATTGACTAGGATAAAGGCCAGGGCGACGTAGAGCAGCCGCAGCACGGGATTCTTGGTGGTAGAGCGGATGCGGGCCTGATTTTTGATGCGATAGCTGGTCTCAATCCCGAAGCGGTAGCGGTAATGGCGATGCACCTGCGACCACGCCACGTTGGCTCGATAGACCACATAGAGCAGGTATTGGACGCCGTGCTTCCCTTGAGCACCGTTGCGATAGCGACAGATGACGACCATCGGGCAGGTCACCGAGCCATGGAAGGTGCTGCTGAGGGTGTAGGGGGTTTGATAGCTGCGACGTCCGTTGCAGAGCGCACGGGTGCCGCCCGTTTTGCCTCGGATAATGGCGGGCATGATAAACGGGAGCCTCAAGGCCATCAACCAGCGAATCACTGGCACGCTGTAAAAGCCCCGGTCACGATAGAGGGCACTGGTCTGTTAAGAGGAGATGCATCTAAACCCTCTCATGCAAAGGATTTC
>QBLT01000202.1 GCA_003249105.1 Leptolyngbya sp.
AGTGCAAAACTCAGCCGTTGCTCTTCCATCGCCTCGCCTCCACCCGGTTGTTCTATCCTCGCGGTGGGGCTGAAAAACTGTCAAATTCTGAATTTACAATTGCTGCGTTTGAGCAACAGTGGCAACGTTCTGCAATCCTCCCTAAATGGGATATATCCGTTTTCCCAGCCTGATCGGTACCTTATTTATCTGCTAGTCCCTTACTGCACCCCTTACAGCGATAGCGCTGAAGCACAGCGCCGTCTGAAAGCGACTCTCGCCCATTTTTCCACGACCTGTTGGCTCTGACAGTGTGGACAATCCATGAGATTGAGGTAGTTACACTACAATCATTTTACTCATCACCGTCTAGCAGACCAGTGCCCACATTTTCAAAGACGGCAGCCGTCTGGGACGGGATATCATGGGCAGCTAGACCTAGACAACACTGCTGGAGCTGAGCGTTTTTTTGAGCTGTAATAAAGACGCCTAGCTCCAGCAGTGTTGCAGCTATTTGGCTCCAGCACTGGCGGCGGCCAAAATTTGGGGCAGGCCAATTTCGCTGCACACTTCGTAGAACGAGGTCACGGGAGGCGTCTCAAACAGGTGGGCAATTTTGCCCAGGGTCTTTTGGTAAACTTCACTTTGGTTGTCGTCCATATCCTCAATGCTGTCCCAGAGAATGATAGCGATGCCGCGATCGCTGCCCGGTTCTTGCAGCAGGTAGGCTCCCTGGAAGCCCTTGGTGTAGGTCGAGACCGCCTTTTCGTAGAGCTGGCGGGCTTCGCTAAAGCAGCCGGGCTTAAACTCCCCAATGGCTACGTAGGCGTATTTGTGGCGCAGAAAATCGTCAAAGTCAGTCATAAACGGAATCAGTCCTAGGTCTTATCGTAGATCCAGTGTCGATCAGATGTTGTCGCCCAACGCTTTTTCTTACCTAGGCTTTAGATTCTGTTACCGATCTTCTAACAGGCGTTGCCCCCAGGCTTTGAGCGCCAGACCCAGCTTCACCCGTGCCCGCTGCCAGCCCTGCATGAGCCGCTGTCCCCAGCCCTTGGCCTTAGGCAACGTCACCACGATCGCCCCGCCTTGGTAGGCCACCTGCACCTGGCGATCGAGCACTCGCTCGGGCAGCGGCACTGTTTGCTGAAAATAGTTAATCCCCAGGCTCTGGATTAGGGGACTGCGATAGCCCGACTGCCGCTGGCCCGAAAAGGTGAGCGACTTGGCGGTGGCCCGCACCTGCACAGCCTGGGGCTCTACCCCCGGCAAAAAGGCCGTTACCACCAGAGCGTCTGCGGTGTCGTCAATTTCAATGGAGGGCAGCTGGATTCGGCCCGAGGGAGAAAGCCCTAGGGGCATCAGGGCAGCGGCGATCGCATTCATTTGGGCCTGGGCTGCACCCAAGCTCCACATAGCTTGCGCATTCTGGGGTTGAGACGATGATTGCCAAGTGACCATAGCCCTAACTCTCTGTTTTCTATACTTAAATCATCGCGGCCAGTCCGCTATTCCGCAGGGAGGAAAGCCCCCTGCCCAAAGGTGGTATAACCGCCATACCCCGCCAGTCAATGTCTGCGATCGCCGCCGTCTCGATGCGCAAAATCCTCCATGTCGATATGGACGCCTTCTACGCCTCCGTAGAGCAGCGCGACTTTCCCCAGTACCGGGGCAAGCCCCTGGTGGTGGGCGGGCGGCCTGAGCAGCGGGGGGCCGTTGCGGCGGCCAGCTACGAGGCCCGTCAGTACGGCATTCACTCGGCCATGCCCGCCCGCTTGGCCCAGCAGCGCTGCCCCGAGCTGATCTTTGCCCGCCCCCGATTCGACGTTTATAAAGAAGTCTCGGGACAAATTCGAGAAATTTTTCACCGCTACACCGACCTGGTTGAGCCGCTATCCCTCGACGAAGCCTACCTGGATGTCACCACCAATGCCCTGGAAGAACCCTCGGCCCTGGTGCTGGCCCGCGCCATCAAGGCCGACATCCAGGCCACCACCCAGCTCACGGCCTCAGCGGGGGTATCAGTCAATAAATTCTTAGCCAAAATGGCCAGCGGCCAAAACAAGCCCGATGGCCTGACGCTGATTTTGCCTGAGCAGGCCGCCGCCTTTGTCGCCGCGCTGCCCATCGAAAAGTTTCACGGCATTGGCCACGTCACCGCCCGCAAAATGCACGCCCTGGGCATTGCCACCGGGGCAGACCTGGGCCAGTGGGCCGAGGCCGACCTGGTGCAGCACTTTGGTAAGGTGGGCCACTTCTACTACCGTGTCGCCCAGGGCCAGGACGATCGCCCCGTCAACCCCAACCGCATTCGCAAATCGCTCGGGGCGGAGCGATCGTTTTCGCCCGACCTCACCACCCTGGCCGAGATGACCACAGCGCTAGAGCGAATTGCCAACGAGGTGATCAGCCGCCTGCAAGACCAGCCCCGCCGGGGCCACACCCTCACCCTCAAGGTCAAGTACGCCAACTACCGGCAGATTACCCGCAGCCGCACCTTTGTCGCCGCCATTGGTGCTGAGTCGCCCCTGTTGCCCTGGGCTGAAGAAATGCTCTTGGCCCACCTGGATGGCAGCCAGCCCGTGCGCCTGCTCGGCCTCACCCTCTCGAACCTGGAGCCAAGCGGGGAGCCCGACCATGTACAGCTATCGCTGGAGGTTTAGGACGTTACCCCTGGCCCAACGCCAGCAGCGACCTTTAAATGCAGGCTCCGACACCGACCAGATAGACGAACCAGGTGAGAAAAAACCCCGATCGCCCGACCCGGCGATGGCCCATAGGTTTTGATCAACCCCCAGGCGTGGGCGATGCGAGCCACGGTCAGCGTCAGGCCCAGCATCCACACCAGCCAGGCTGGAGACTGCATCAACTCCAGCGCCAGAATGAACAGCAGGGCCAGGGGAACGTACTCGACAAAATTGCCGTAGGCGCGCACTTTGCGCTGCAAGAGGCCGTCATCGCTAGTCTTGGGGGCCACCACCTTTTGCGTATAGCCTTCGACAAAGGCGGCCCATTTGCCTGGAGTTTCTAGGTAGTCTGGCTGGTTTGAAACCTCGGCCTGAGACGCTCCGTGCCAGATTCGGGTGCTGGTGCGCTCCATCACCACCAGGTAAGAGAGCGCCAGGGCAATGAGGCCGTGCAAGCCAATAAACAAAGTTGAGATTGGGATGAGGCTCGCCATACCTACACATCCAAGGCTTGAGGCGCTGCCAAAATTTAATCACAGAACTTAAACCAGAGGAGCCCAAATCTGGTGATCAGGGCTTCTCTGGTTGGCTTCAAAGCGATGCTAGCAGATCGGGCGATCGCTAGTCGCGCTGGTCGCGGTTGTAGTTAATCAGTTCGCCGATGGTGACGATGCCGTCGCCATTGTGGTCGGCGGCGAGGTCGTTGAGGTGAGTCTGCCCGGCATGGGCCGCCGAAACCATAGCCAGGGTGGACAGCACAATGGTCAAACCAGATAAGTAGCGTTTCATAGGGTTCTCCTTAGCAAAGGGCTTAAGCTTTGCTTGCTTTTGGTCTACGGCTTCTATAGTGCCGAGCCCAGCTGAGAGCCAAATAAATGTAGCCTAAGATACGCTTAGCGCCGCCTGAGAAAGAGATTAAACCGCTTTTACCGGCTAATCTGTTTGCCCTAACCCCTGCCAAAGCACCGCTTCGCTGGGGATCACCGGACCTTGGCCTGAGGTTTCGGCCTGCTCGATCGCAACCAGGGTTGTGGCGGTGCCGACAAAGACTGACGCCGTGAGAACAGCGGCCACGGTGGCTACGATCTCTAGGCGGTGAAGGGCGATCGCAACTTGAGGATCTTGAAATCTCATGGGGGCACGGCAAGGAAATTTTCTGATCTAATTCTAACGTTTTTGTATTTCAAGATACAGAAAATTTTCAGGAGCCTTTCCTTGGCTTTGTCCTGTGTGGTTGCAACAACCGCATCGCGGCAAAGCAGAAAAACCATCAGCGCAGGTGTTTTGTAGGCACTTACACAGAGCACCGATGGGTTCGCTATTAATCTTTGCCTATGAAAAAGATTTATTTGTAGGCAATCCTTTCTTCGGCAATTTCAGCTCACGAGTTTAGGCTGGCCCGCGTTTAAGTTTTTCCCAATGCTGACGAAAGTTCCCAGTTTTTCTACCCATTAGCGCATTCGTCAAGATATCGACTTCTAAGGCTGAGGCTGCGATCGCGCTAGTCTACTGCCAACCCAATGCGGCTAAATCGGGTTTCTGGGGCAATCATCTATCTGGAGTTGAGTAGTTATGGCTGGATTGTGGTCCTTTAGCGGCAGGTACAAAATCCTGCACCTGACGTGGTTTGCCTTCTTTCTGACGTTTGTGATTTGGTTTAACTTTGCCCCTTTGACTACGGCCATCAAGGCCGACCTGGGGCTGAGCGACCCACAAATGCGCACCATCGCCATCTGCAACGTGGCGCTGACGGTGCCCGCCCGCATCATTGTCGGCATGGTGCTCGATCGCTTTGGGCCGCGCATTACCTACTCCTGCCTGCTGATCTACGCCGCGTTTCCCTGTATTGCCTTTGCCCTGGCGCAAAATTTTGAGCAGATGGTTTACTCGCGCCTGGCGCTGAGCATTGTCGGCTGCGGCTTTGTGATCGGCATTCGCATGGTGGCCGAGTGGTTTGAAGACAATGAAATTGGCCTGGCCGAGGGTATCTACGGCGGCTGGGGCAACTTTGGCTCCGCTGGGGCGGCCTTTACGCTCCCCAGTATTGCAGCGGCGCTGGGCTTTTTGACCGCGGGCCAGGTGAACTGGCGACTGGCGATCGCCCTGACCGGCATCGCCGCTGCCTGCTACGGCGTGGTTTACTACTTCAACGTCACCGATACGCCGCCGGGTAAGGTCTACCAGCGTCCCCCCAGCAGCGCCGGGATGGAAGTTACCAGCCAGCGCGATTTCTGGTTTTTGCTGGCGACGAATATTCCTTTGGTGGGAGTGCTGGGGCTGATTGCCTGGCGCTTGACCAAGGTCAATTTCATCACGACACAAACCCTGGCTGTGATTGGGGTACTGCTGGTAGGGTTGTACCTGTTTCAGGCCTACAACATTTGGCAGGCCAACCAGCCGCTAATGACCGGCACCAAGCGCTACCCCCCCGAGGAACGCTACAGGTTTTCCCAGGTATTTAACCTCGAAATGGCCTACGTGGCCTGCTTTGGCTCTGAGCTGGCGGTGGTGTCGATGCTGCCCACCTACTTTGAACGCGGTTTTGGGCTCACCGCTGCGATCGCTGGAGCAGTTGCAGGCATGTATGCCTTTATGAACCTGGTGGCGAGACCGGGCGGTGGCCTGTTGTCAGATAAACTCGGCAGCCGCAAGCTAACGCTGGTGGTGACCATCGCGGGCACGGGGGTTGGCTACCTGCTGTTCAGCTTGTTTGGCCAGGGCGTGCCGATTCTCTTTGTGGTGCTGATGACCATGGTGGCGTCGTTCTTTGTCATGGCTGCCGAGGGAGCAACCTTTGCCATTGTGCCACTGGTAAAGCCCCGCATTACCGGGCAGATTGCGGGCAACGTGGGAGCCTACGGCAATGTAGGGGCTGTAACCTATCTGACGGTTTACAGCCTGCTGCCCGAGGGCGTGGCGGGCGACAAGCTGTTCTTTCAAATGCTGGGCTGTGTGGCGATTATCGTGGCTTTTTTAAATGCCTTTACTCTGAAGGAAGTGGTCGGTGCCCACGCCGAGCAGGGGGTGCCGATGCCAGTAGGCGTGCCGGTGGAGCAGGGCGATTCCCGGTAGTGTCAGGTCAATCGCAGGGTGCATTCCGGCCTTCGGAACATTGGGCAAGCATCTCAAGTTCTAGCGTTAGGCTGCAGTGCACCGCTTGCGGTAATCGAGAATCTGGATTGTCGATAAACAACCTAGGGAGATTTCTAAAAAAGAAGATCCCCGCTTTATTGGGCAACTGTAGCCACTGTAGGTGGGCACTGCCCACCATTAGGGAGAAAGTTTTCCAGAAGTCGCCTAAGCGAACCATTTAGCCGTTGGATTTTTAGCGCTTGAAACCCCTGGGGATCCCCCCTACCCCCTTGAAAAGGGGGGATTTAGGTTGCCGCCATTGATGAAATCTGGCGCTAGAAAGCCACTGCACGTTGAGGCGATGGCGCAGCGTTCCCCAAAGGAAATTGCACCCCGTCCCCTACTTGTGAGAACAGGCCATGACGGTATCTATGAATTTTGAGGGCGCGGCGGCGGCCGAGACCGCTCCCCGCGACCTTGACTATGCCCAAACCATGCTGGCCGCCGCCGCCATCGGCATTGTCGGCGGCATCGTCGCCACCACCTACTACCTGGTGCTGGAGGGGTTTATGCACCTGGTGTGGCACACCCTACCCGAGCAGCTCGAACCCTTCTTTAGCGAGAGCTTTCCCGCCACTAACTACGTGTGGATTGCCGCCAGCGTGGGCGGGCTGCTGGTGGGGCTGACGTTGTACCTGATGGGCCTGCCCGGCGAGGTTTCTTTTGTGGTCGAAAAGGTACACGACCCCGGCCGCATCGACATTAAGCAGACCCCGGCAATGGTGGTAGCGTCGCTGTTTTCGATTATGGCGGGGGGCAGCGCCGGGCCAGAGGCGCCCCTGGTGCAGGTCAACGGCAGCGTCGGCGGCTGGATGGCCCAAAAGCTGGGCCTCACCCTGCGCACCACCCGAATTTTTACCTTTTGCGGCATGGCGGCGGCGCTGGGGGCCTTCTTTGGTGCGCCCCTGGGCGGTGCCCTGTTTGCCTTAGAAATTCCCCATCGGCGGGGGCTGGAGTATTACGAAGCGCTGATTCCCGCGACTCTGGCGGCGATTCTTAGCTTTGTGGTGTTTCGCCTGACTACGGGGCTTTCCATCGGCGGCATGTATCACTTCACCTCGATACCCCCGCTGACGCTGATAAATTTGGCGGAGGGAGCGGTGCTGGGGGCGATCGGGGCTGCGGTGGCGGCGCTGTTTGTGCTGGTGTTTCGCACGGTGGGCTGGCTGACGCGGCCTTTGGAACGTCGCACAGTTTTGCTGGCCACCCTGGGCGGTCTTTCCATTGGGCTGATTGCCCTGGTGTTTCCCCAAACGCTGTTCTTTGGCGAGCGCGAAATTGAGACGATTATCGAAACCGGCTCCACCTTTGGCATCACCATGCTGCTGATGATTGGCCTGGCTAAAATGCTGGCGATTAGCTGCACGCTGCACTCGGGGTTTCGCGGCGGGTTTATCTTTCCGCTGTTTTATATTGGGGCGGCGGTGGGGCTGGCGATCGCCCTTGGCTTTCCCCAGGTGCACCCCACCATTGGCATGGTCTGCACGATGGCGGCGGTGAATGTGGCGATCACCAAAACCCCGATCAGCACCACGGTGATTCTCAGCGTGCTGTCGGATACAGCGATGGTGCCGGTGATTGTGATCGCCAGCCTAACCAGCTTTTTGTTGACGATCAATTTGAACATGATCAAGACCCAGCGATCGCGGAGTATCGCCACAGGGGAAGCGCGCCCTGGGGCTGACGCTGGCGATCGCACCCCTGACACCGCCGCGCCGCCACTCCAGCCGGAGGGATAGCCCGCTGACTTGGGGGATGGTCTAAAGCAGCAGTCCACCGGCTCCCCAATGCCCCAGGCGGTCTTCTAGTTAGGCGTTGTTGCCCCGTATTTAGGCTCACCGGATGCAGATCACCCTACCGGGGCCACTACTTAGCTTTGGCCATGCCGGTGCAGCAGGATTGGCGAGCTGCGCTCTAGCTAACCTAGTCAATCAAGTTGTTCGATTAGATCGCCGTAATCCCACAGCGATTGCAGCAGACTACATCGGTGCCCTTGCGTTGGGCGATCGGGTGCGTAGCAGGTGTTGAAGGCGCTAGTTTTCTCCAGAAGCATGCAATCCTGTCGTCGTTTAGAGAAGAGGGCGGTAGGAGCAGAACGCCACCGTGGGCTTGCTTACCGAATTCTGAACCGGTAGTCGGATGTAGGAAGCTCACAATCCGTTGGCGATCGCCCCAAAAACCACCCAACGATGGGTGGCAATTTGTGGTTGGCAAGATAGGGTAAAGCAAATGGGGTAACCAGTAGCGATGACCGCTGCCCTGGGGTATGAAGCTACTGCCCCCGGTCAGGGGCAGCACCTCGGCAGATCAGCGCTGCGCACACCCTCCAGGGTCGAACAAGGAACTAGACCAACTTGAGAGAACAATCCTTTGGGTTCTACAGCATCGCCTTTTTAGGAATTATTTTGTGCCGCTACTTTTTGGTGGCCGGTGTCACCTACTGGTTCTTTTATTCGCCGGTCAGTCAGTCATTTATTAACCACCGACTGCGGCATCGGGTGCCAACTTGGCCCGCAATACGTCACGATATCAAGCTATCAGCGCTGTCGGCTCTGGTGTTTGCCTTGGCCGCTGGCTTTGTGCTCTCCGCCTATCAAGAGGGTGCTACCCACCTCTACAGCGACCCTCGACAACATGGACTGTGGTATTTGGGGGTCAGCTATGGCGCAGTCTTGGTTTTGCAAGACGCCTATTTCTATTTCACCCATCGACTGTTTCACCACCCCAGACTGTTTGCTTGGCTACACCGGGGGCACCACCGATCGCGCTATCCCACCCCCTGGACGTCCTTTGCCTTTGACCCCCTAGAAGCCGTTGTGCAGGCGCTCTTTTTAGTGGGTATTGTCTTTGTGCTGCCGCTGCATTTTATTACGGTGATTGCGGTGCTCACAACGATGACGGTGTGGGCTGTGCTAAATCATTTGGGGCCCGATCGCCTACCGACGTTGTTTCCCCACCACTGGCTAGGGCAGTGGGTGATTGGCCCCGCCCATCACTCTATTCACCACCTAAAGTACACCGTGCACTACGGACTTTACTTCACATTTTGGGATCGGCTGCTGGGCACCCAGGACCGAAACTATGCGCGAAATCTAAGCGATTTCTGCCGCGATCGCAGCGACAATATCTAACCCATGGCGCAGGGTAACGATTGATTAAGTTTATAGCCTGTCATAGGAGGTTATTTTCCTTGATGGGTATTTTTGTTGCTTTAGGAATTGTGGTGCTCTGGGGCGTTGTTGCATAAATAGGGTGTTACGGACGGGGTAGTGGCATAAGGTTTAAGTACTACCCAAAACCTGACGCCGATGCAGTACCGAGTCCGCAACTGGTCTGAGTATAACG
>QBLT01000203.1 GCA_003249105.1 Leptolyngbya sp.
GGCGTTGAGCGACCACCCCTAAAAGGGCATCGCTGATCAACCCTGGATCTGGCCCAATATCTTTAATTCGGGGAATCGCCCCCGCCGCATCGTTGGTGTGCAGGGTGGTGAACACCAGGTGGCCGGTGAGGGCCGCTCGAATGGCGGTCTCTGCGGTTTCGTGGTCCCGCACTTCCCCCACCATAATGATGTCTGGGTCTTGCCGCAGGATCGATCGCAGCCCCGCCGCGAAGGACATGCCCGCCGCTTCGTTTACCTGGGTCTGGGTGATGCGGGGCAGCACATACTCCACCGGGTCTTCTACCGTGACTACGTTGACATGCTCGGTGGCGATCGCCTGCAAACTGGTGTAAAGCGTACTGGTTTTACCAGAGCCGGTCGGGCCGGTGAAGACAATGATGCCCTGGGGCTGCTCTAGCCAGGTTTTGTAGATCTTCAGCGCTTTGGGCGAAAACCCCAGCTTATCGATGGTGGTGAAGGGGTTTTCGCGGGGCAGCAGACGCACGACGGCTTTTTCACCACAGACGCAGGGCAAGGTGCTGACTCGCATGTCCATACTCTGGTCAGCTTCGTTATCGACCTGGTATTTTTCCCCGATGCGGCCATCCTGGGGACGGCGGCTGTCGGCAATGTCCATGTTGGCCATTACCTTCAGGGCCACGACCACCCGGCGGCTGATCTCTCCTGGCAGCAGGGTAATATCCCGCAGTACCCCATCAATTCGATACCGCACCCGCAGCCCTTCCAGGGTTGGCTCTAGGTGAATGTCGCTGGCCTGGTGCTGCAGGGCGCTCGAAATGATCGCCTTGATCCGCTCAATTTGCCCCTCGGCCTTCGACAAAAATAGCTCAGTGGTCTCGCCAATATCATCGGTCGATTGCTGACCGGTAATTGGGTCCAGCAGACGGATAGAGGTAATGCGGCTCAGGTCAGCGGTGCGAGTGTGGTACCAGGCTCGATAGCTCTTAGCTGAAATGGGTAAGACTTTAACGGTGGTCAGGGTGCGATCGCTAATCGTCTCCAAGGCCTCAGGGGAAACGTCAACCGGGCTGCCCAGGTAGAAGCAGCTTTGCCAGAGGAGCAGCGGCACCACAGGGGGCAGTTTTTGCCCCTGGCAATACTGAAAGAACCGACTACAAACCTCTTCATCCAGCAGGTCTAGCTTGAGGATGCCCTCATCATCGCGCACCAGGCTAAGTGCCTCTTCACAGGAAATTTTCCCCTGTTTGAGTTGTTTCCAAGCAGAAACTGGCCAAGGTACGGTTTGCATAGCATCGGGCTCCTAAATATAAGCATGATGAAAAACTGATCCAGCCCCACCAGCTGCCAGAACAGAAACCGCTTCTCATTCTTGTTTTGAGTGACGGCGGGAGGAATAACCAAAGGGTCAAGTAACCAGCCAGCTTGGGCAAAAACCAAAAGCTGGCTGGTAGGGGTTACGTCAGAACTGGAACGACCGACTCAACACAGTTAAGCAGTTGCACCATTTAAGGCGATCGAGCGATTATCCGTCCGCCAGATGCAGTAGGTAATGCCACCTCCCTGGGAGTTGACATACATATACTTGCCATTCTGTGAGAAACAGGCCCCTGCAAACTCGGCGTTGTTGCCGGAAACGCCCGCGGGAATGATGTTGCGGCAGAACTCAAACAAACCACCGCTAGCGTCGACGCCAATCACCCGCTGGCTGGCGTTAGGAGCACCTTGTGTGCCCTCGCTGCCATCTTCACAGAGGTAGAGGGTGCCATCTCGAGCCACCGTGATGTTGTCGGGGCCATCCAGGAGGTTTTCACTCGTTGACTCAACCACCAGGGTGACCGTTTCAGTGCGGGGGTCATAGGCCCATACCTGCCCCTCGGCAGCATCTCCGGCATTGCTGCAAACCCAGTAATGCTTGCCCTGGTGATACCAGGCACCTTCGCCCCGATACCACACGGCGGCTCCTTTAGCCAGCGCTTCGTACCGTAGGGTATCTTCTGCTGGGTCAACATCATCTAGCTTGACCCACTCTACGCGGAGGGGCTGCCCCAGGAAAGGTAGCAGGCTGCCGGAACCATTCGCGCCTAGGCCACGGGTATCAACCCCGCGAAAGCTTCCGCCCCGGTCATTTGTCCCGCCAGTAGGAATTAAGGCTCCGGTACAGTCAGAACGCTGCCCCGGCTTAATGACCATGGCATAGAGGTCACCCCCCCGCTGCAGATCGCCAAATTTATTGGGTTTCCCTACCTTAGGAACGAATTTGTAGTAAGCGCTATCGCCCCGGTCTTCGGTTTCAAAGATATACCCACTCTGAGGGTCAACCGAAACCGCTTCATGGTTCATGCGGCCCATGGCTACCAAGGGAATTGGGTCAACCGCTTGACCCAATTCGGCAGGAACCTCAAAGTTATAGCCATGCTTTTTGGTCACCCGCGCGTCGTATCCCTGAAGGCCAACAGTCGGAATGGCTACGTTTTCCTCAGAAGAAATCCAGGATCCCCAGGGTGTAAGGCCACCAGCACAGTTGCGGATGGTGCCCGCCAGGGAAACGTAGTGCCGGACTACCTGACCGTTGCGATCGACTTCAACCGTGGTGGTACCGCCGCCTTTACTGCCGCCTGTGAAAGAGTCATACTCTTTACCATTAGGTGCAATGGTGCCACTGCCCCCAATGCTCCGCTCATGGTTGCGCACCAGAATGTAGTTGCCACTGCGTCCCTGAAACGCGGCCATGCCATCGTGGTTGCCAGGAACAATTGCCCCATCGGACATGACATCTCCACGAATGGAGATAGCGGTGTACTGAAACTTGTCAGGCAGGGTAATCAAGGGAATATTAGCGAAGGCTCCCAAACTTTTGGTGTTGTTGGGCAACTTAGGCGTGGGGGTGCCGAAGCCTGGCACTGTAAAGCTAGCGGTATTACAGGTTCCCTGGGCGATCGCCCGACGAGCATTTAGCAAGCCCATGGGAGCCACTGCTGTACCTGCCGCCGCCGCAGACATCAGCATGACAAACTGACGCCGTGAGAAATTAGACATCGTTACTCCTTCTCCTCTCTAAAGCATTAAAACTTACAGACCTTTGCAAAGCCAAAGGCAATCAAACCTGCTCTAGAGTTACCCCTAAAAGCTGGCTAAAAAGCTTCTTTTGGCAAGGCTACTTCATCTCTTTTTGTGGATGAGATGAATCCAAACACAGCAAGACAACTACTACAAATTAATGGTTATCTTGGGCAAGCTCTTCCGTCAGCAATACTTACTCAATAAAGTATTAATTGCAACCAAATTGAAGTTAAGATCCGGTTAATCCAAAAAATTTTGAATTAACAATCTAGCCTTACATCAATAAAGTTCACTTCATTAAAACTCTAATCGAAAGTTAATGAGCCTTTAAAGCTACTCTGAATTTGGATTATCGAAATTGAAAATCTGTTGCTCTCTGTTTTGCAGAAGCAATGATTGGAGACTATTGATTACACTTAAAGTCTCCGCAAGTCGAAGCCCTAGCCAATGATGCACGGGCTTGCCTATAACGTATTTCAGGCAAGTAGACTTTAGTACCTTAGTCGAGGGCATCTACTAACTGATCGTATTCCTCGGGGCTTAAACGACCTTGACGAAACGCCTCACCCACTTGAACAGACGGATCTCGGCTAACCAGGGGCGCTGCTGATGCCTGGACCAGGGTTGTCGGGGTCTGGCCTCCATCGGTTGAGTCTAACCCTAGTAAACCGTAGGCAGAATAGTAATATTGAGCCGTTTGAAGCGCAAGCTGGCGATTGCTTGACCACTGTTCTCGAGAAACACTAAGACTAAAAATTGGCACCACCCGTCCGTTAATATGTCCTAAAACATCGATTTCAACTGAGCCTAACTGCGAGTTTTGAGCAAAGGCTCTTGTAATCTCATCGACTGCTGCAGATTGAGCCTGTCCATCCAAAACACTCCGCGGAGGGGTGCCATAAACTTCTATAGTTACCGTTACGGGATCCGGATTTGCATGGACGGGTTGACCTATTAAAAATACTTCAACAACGGAGGCAAGAACTGCTGCGGCCAGTAGTTTCTCTGCTTTTTTTTTGAGATCTGAAAAAAATAAAAAATTCAGCATAAAATGCTTTCGCCAATCACCCATAAGCAAATTCCTCAACGAAGGTATTTTTCCACTAAATTGGAACACTCAGGTAAAAAACTAGTTAAAAATAACCCTATGTTCTGTTAACTTGCAGAAATTTACTTTGAGCAAATTGCGTATAAGTGGGTGAGCCTAATTAAACGTAGCCCTGAATCGCTAGGAACCTTGCTGCGCCGTGGTCAGCATGCTGATTACTTAGGTCTGCCTACTTAACACTGTCTCGCTTAACACTATCTCGCTACTGAGTAGCATCTGAAATAGGCAATTTTTATCGATTTTGGATCCGAGGTACAGAATAGTACACCTGGTACGGCAATCTAGTTCTAGCCAAGGTCAAAGGCGTCTAGACCCCTGGGCCGTCATCACCGATGGAGCTACCTCGATACCCTGTGGCCCTATGCCCTACGGATAGGCCTTTTCTGCCGATCTGTACTAGATTTATTACAGTTATCAGTCGCTAAATCCATTACTTTCCGTTGCAACTGAGGTGTCTGCCGCCCTGGGGCTGTTCCTCTAGATAGAGATACTAGACGCAGGCAAATGACTATGCTAAGGGCTTAGCTATGTCGTTACGGTAACGATTGCAATGCCTACCTCGACCGAAGCCTCAGAGTCTGATGGAGAGCCTCCGCCTGTGGGGCTGTGGTGGTTGGCGGTTGGGGTGTTGCTGCTGGTGCTTTTGTTGGTCAGCTACGGCTATCTCAGGGGCAGCTTTCGCCAGGCCTCTAGCTGCACCATTGACAACGTACCCAGTCTGGATGACCCCTGTTTTGCCCTCAGTCTAGAGGGGTTGGCCAACTCCGCCGACACGACCGGGCATCTGGTTGGGTTTTGGAGCAAGATAGACGATGTCTACGCCGCCCGTGACACCGCCATGGCCGGTGCCGAGCAGCTGATTCAGTATGAAACCTACTTTATGACGCCGGGCCGCCGGGCCGATGCCTTTGCCGAGGTAGTGGCCGATCGCGCCATGGCCGGGGTGACGGTGCAGCTTCTGCTCGACCACCAGGGCACTAAGGCCATGCCCGAAAAATACTGGCAGCGGCTGCGAAATGTCGGGGTTGAAATTCAGTTCTTTCGCCCCCTAGACTGGCGAGCGCCGCTGGAATACAACTCGCGATCGCACCGCAAACTGCTGATCATTGACGGTCGCCGGGTATTTATTGGCGGGGCTGGGGTATCAGACTTCTGGGATGGGGTCGCCTTTGACCACGATGTGGCCCCCTGGCTCGACTTTGAAGTGGCCTACGAAGGCGAAGTAGTGAGTCTACTCCAGGGCAAATTTCTGCAAAACTGGTCCTCCGCTGGGGGGTGCATCGACCTCAAGCAGGGCCTGCACTCGGTACAAAAGCCGGGGTCTACGCCGCTTTACATTACCGACAACACCTCCACCCTCAACGAATCATCTATGCGGCTGCTGATGCAGCTCCACATTCTGGCGGCAAAAGAGCGGCTGTGGATTGGCAGCCCCTACCTGGTGCCAGATGACGACACCACCCAAGCCCTGATTCGCGCCTGTCGAAAAGGCGTGGATGTGCGCATTCTCACCATGGGGGCGGCCACCGACAAAAAAATGGTGCACCTGGCCAGTCGCGGCCTGTATGGCCCCCTACTCAAGGCCGGCATCAAAGTTTGCGAGTACCAACCCAGCATGATGCACGCCAAGTTTGTGCTGGTGGATGACGACTGGGTCAGCACCGGCAGCGCCAACTTTGACCCCCGCAGCTATTTCCACAACGACGAGCTGAATATCTCCGGGGCTTACCCCGAGTTGGCCCGCCAGGTCGAGCAGTTCTTTACCGATGCCATGGCCAACAGCCTTTGCCTCACCTATACCGAATGGCTCAATCGCCCAACCACCGAAAAGATCAAGGGCCAGATGGCGCTGCTGTTTAGGCAATTGCTCTAGGGGCTGTCATCAATTTGCCGCTGATGCCGCAAGCATCGTTGGTTGCAGCCCCTAGCCTGTCTTTTCGGTCGGGCGTGGCAACTCTAATGGGATCAGGATTTTAGCCAGAATTGACGACCCGCCCTAGGGGCTAGGGGCTCAGCCTGCGGAGATTGCTCCAAGACTCAGGATATTTCAAGCAAGCAGATGTAGTGTCTGTAGTATGAGTTGTAGTCGTAGCGCTATTCACACCCTGCCAACCCTGAGCTGTAAGCATGATTCGCCCCACCATCGCCGCTGACACTAGCACTGTGATATCCCTAGCCGATGCCACTGGACTTTTTGAGCCCCACCAGCTCAAGGAGTTGAGCCTCTTACTGGCCAATTCCTTAGACGGCAGTACGGGTAGCCAGGCATTTTGGTTGACCGACGACGACAGTGGCCCCGTGGGCATGGCCTATTGCGAGCCAGAACGCATGACCGATCAAACCTGGAATCTACAGCTAATTGCGATTCACCCTAGCCGCCAGGGGCAAGGCCGTGGCACAGCACTCTGCACCACGTCGAGCAAATGCTGACGGCCAGGGGTGGGCGCATGCTCATCGTCGACACCTCCGGTTCCCCTGACTTCGAAGCGGTACGACGGTTTTACACGACCTGTGGCTATCAAGCGGAAGGGCGCATCCGCGACTTTTATGCAACGGGCTACGACAAAGTGACCTTTCGCAAAGTGCTAAGGGCGTGACTTGGGGGGAAGGCTAAGGAGATTTCAAGAAAAGAAGATCCTCGCTTTATCGAGCAACTGTAGCCACTGTAGGGTGAGCACTGCCCACTATTAGGGAGAAAGTTTTCCAGAAGTCGCCTAACCCAAATCGACCGCAAACACCCAGTCTTTGTACTCATCGTCGCGCCCCTCGGTGATGGCAGTGAGTTTTTCGCGTAGGCGATCGGTGACGGGGCGGCCGGTGGGCAGGTTGTACGACTCCACCTTGCGCACGGGGGTGATTTTAGCCGCCGTGCCGCTGAGAAACACCTCGTCGGCAATCAGCAGCTCCGATTTATCGACCGGGCGCTCGACCACCTCAATGCCCAAATTGCGGGCCACGGTGATAATGCTGTCGCGGGTAATGCCTTCGAGAATATCCTGCTCGTATCCAGGGGTGATCAGCTTGCCGTGGCGCACAATAAAGACATTCATCCCCGAGGCTTCGCTGACCTTGCCCTGGGAGTTCATCAAAATCGATTCGTCAAAGCCCGACTCAACGGCCTCGGTTTTGGCCAGCGACGAGGTGATGTAGGCCCCGCTAATTTTGCCGCGCAGGGGCAGGCTGCGGTCTTCTTGGCGATACCAGGAGCTAATGCGGCAGGTGACGCCCTCGGGCGAGAGATAGTCGCCCAGCTCTAGGCCGTAGACAAAGAAGTTCTTTTCGACGTTGTGCAGTCGGGGCGAAATGCCCAGATCGGAGGTGTAGACAAAGGGCCGAATGTAGAACGATTTGTCGGGGCTGTTTTTGCGGACGAAATCTTCGATTACCGCCTGAATTTTGTCGGCGGGCAGGTCGTAGTTGAGCAGGCGGGCGCTGGTGCTGAGGCGCTGGCAGTGGCGATCGAGGCGAAACAGCAAAATGCGCCCGCTCCCCGCCGGGTCAGGAATGCCGCGCAGCCCGCCAAAGGCCCCGGTGCCGTAATGCAGGGCGTGGGTGGCAATAGAAATCTTGGCGTCGCTAAAATCGCAAAACTGGCCTTCGAAGTAGGCGACGGGTAAAAAGTTGTGCATGGCTACGGCTGGGCAAAATTCGGCATCTTTACCAGAATAGACCCAATCCACAGCCTTGTTAAACTCAGGGGCGGCGACTTGCCCCCACGAAATCGCGCCTAGCAAAGTCTTAGGTCGAGCGTCTCCACAGCTCTTGGCGGGGCAAGAGGTGCTGCTTGATCGGGCGGAACCAGCGGGGCAATGGGGAAGACGGCGGTGCAACTTATCTCAGTGCGAAGAATTATTGAGGTATCACGCATCACACCAATTTACCTGGGCATCTTGGGAGGGAACCCATCCAGGCCGCGCGATCGCGCCTTTACTTGCCATGAACAATGCACTACTTGCCTCTGTCCGTGAAGCCGACGGTCGCTATCTGAGTGATGTTGAGCTGCGCCCCTTCGAGCAAATGATGGAGGCCTTTCAATCTCGGGTCAATCTCTATAACCACATTCGAGAGCACAGCAAAGATCTAGTGCTAAACACCCTGCGGCGGCTCATGCAAACCCCCCATCGCCAGGTGGTTCAAGAGCATGCCCAGCAGTGCCAGCGCGACATGACCTACACCCTGGAGTACGTTGCCAAGGGCGTTTTGCTCCACGACGAAGATGGCTTCATGGAAGAGTATCTGGTGTGGATGCAGAATATTATTCGCGCCTTCCATCGCCAGGCGGCCTGTGTGGTGGCCTACCGGCTGCTCAAAGAAGAAGTGCGCACCAGCCTGCCCAGCGACCAGAGCAACCTCATGATGATCTATCTCGACAAGCTGACTGAGGCACTGGAGAGCGGCCTTTAGGGCGATGGTCAAAAACCCGCCCGAGAGGGCGTTGGCGCAGCCTCTTCAAGGGAGAATCGCATTTCCTGGGCGGGCTACCCAGCCGCTGATCGGCAGGGGGGCGGCTGGGTAGCCCCAGTAACAATTTCTTGCTAGAGGCCGTTTGACTCCCCAGGTGCCTGGTTTGAAATTAGACTAGGGTCAATCCCGTTTATTGATTTCTTGCAGAGCATCCCATGGGAAAGTCGCGCCTTAGTCCCCGTCAGCGATCCTACGAAGCCGATCTAATCAATCGCCTGTCTGATAATCACCAGCTCAACCAGGCCCAGCAGCGCATTAGCGGCCTCAGCGACAAAGACCGCGACCTGGTGTCTGAGCGCCTCAGCGGACGCACCCGAGGCCGTCTGCGGCAGAACTACTAACCCATCGCCAAACTTTTCCAGACTCAATAGTTGAGGCTCAGTAGATCGAAAACTCATGCTGCCATAGGTAGAAATACAGCCTGGATGAGGGG
>QBLT01000204.1 GCA_003249105.1 Leptolyngbya sp.
CCAAGCGGGCCACGGCTCGCCCAACAGCGGAATTACTCTTGGCTAGTTTTCGCGACATCACGTTGATAATGATCAACGCTCGAGGGCAGACCTATGCCCATCTGACTGAACTGACGCCCTTACAGCACCATATTCTACAAAAGCTCAACTTCCCGGTGAGTATTTACACTCGCTTGGGGCCAGAATCTGACGAACCTCCTTAGAAATGAGCGAACCGGGAGTTAAAGGTGCAGTGACCCAAGCTACACGCGGTTTGGTTAACCTAGGGTGGGACGGTCTGCCACACTTTCTAAGATACAAGGGTGGGCATTGCCCACCATGGGAAAACTGTTTCCTCAAAGCTGCCTCAGCTAAAACGGCACGGCAGAGTCTAGGGAAATCACAACCTTTCTATGGGAATGTGTGAATTGCAGCGATTGAGCGTGCAGGTGCAGCCGCTGCCCCGGTTCGCTGTGGCCGTAGAGGCGATCGCCCCAAATTGGCGCATTCAACCCCTGGGCGGCATGGACGCGAATCTGGTGGGTACGCCCCGTCAGCGGGTAAAAGGCGATGCGCGTCAGATCCCCCTCGCGGTGCAGCACCTCAAACTTGGTTTGGCTGGGTTTGCCCTGCTGCCAGTTCACCTGTTGTCGGGGACGCTGCGTCGGGTCGCCCCACATCGGCAGGTCAATGATCCCCGCCGATGGGGCCACATTCCCCACTGCGATCGCCTGGTAGGTTTTCTGCACCTGGCGCTGCTCAAACTGCTGGCCGAGCTGGCGGTGGGTTTCGGCATCGAGTGCTAGCACCAGCACCCCAGAGGTATCTTGGTCGAGGCGGTGGACAGGTTGCAGAAACGAGCCTTCGGGTAAGGTCGATCGCAGGCGGGTGAGCACGCTGTCTTGGCGATCGCTATAGCGCCCCGGCACAGACAGCAGCCCCGCTGGCTTATCCACCGCAATCATCCACGGGTCTTGGTACAGAACGGGCAGAGAATTCGGTTGGGGACTGGGGTTGGGTAAGGGCGAACCGCCGTTCGTCCCTACGGGGACGCCTGCCGTCTGCAAGACCTGAGCCGACAATCCTGACAGCAGAAACCCCATGATTGGCTGGCAGCGGTCGGCACAGGCTTCATAAAACTCGCCGGGCTGCTTGTCGCCCTGGGGCGACCCCCACCAAAACTCGGCCAGGGCCAGGGGCACCAAGTCGTGCTGAGCCGCCGCGTGCAGCAGCTTGGGGGCGCAGCAGTCGCCCGTACCCGTGGGCAGGTTGCCCTGCGCCGCTAAGTCTTGAATTGCCAGGGATTCACCCGCAAAGTTGGTGAGCGTATAGGCCGCGTGCATCTCAGCCTGGAGCTGACGGGATAGATCCCGCCGCTGCTGCCTGAGGGCGGCGATTTCGGCATCAGCAGATTGAATAGTGGCCTCTAGGGGGGCGAGGCGATCGCACCACCACTGCTTAAACTGCCGCAGCTCGGCCTTATCGCCCCGACTCTCTTGCTCCAGCACCGCTAGGGCATCCGTAAGCGCATCTCCATTGAAGGTGCTAGCCAAGGTTTGGCGCTGACGGTCGCGGGCCTGTTTGCGATCGCGGTGCCGCTGGTTGAGTAGAGTGCGATCGCGCGCCTGCTCCTCCTGCAATCGAGCGACGGTCTCGCGCTCGGGCAGCCGCTGCAACACCAGCAGACGGTCTTTAATTGCCCCCAGAGCAGTGAGGGTGCGGGCCTCTTGCAGCACCACCCCATGCCGCCCCGGTATCGGCGGCACCCAGCCAGGCACCCGCTCTTGCCCCCGCCACAGCCCCGAAAACGCCTTGAGCACCCCAATTTGCTCGTCTGGTGTTTGCACCACCAGCACCCCGTACATCTTGCCCTCGGTTAGGTTGGCATCGCCGAGCTGGGCCATGAGTGCTTGGGCGATCGCCCGAGCCAGAGCCGTGCGCGGGAGCCGATAGTGCTGCCCAGTGCGGGGGCAGTAGCCCTGGTAATAGTAGTCAGTCGCTTCTAGATCGGCGAGTTGCACCCCATTTAAAAAGGCATCTAGGGCATGAAAGGGTAGGTCAGGCACGGTCAGAAAAATCTCTAATCCTTCTGACTATAGAGCCTTCACCTAGCGCCATGATTTCCATCTAAGTGAAGAGCAAGATCTATCTAAGAGGAGATTGGTGATTAATTTGGCGCTGATAAAGTAACGGAGCGTGATGCTTCGCTTGGGTTACATCCCAGTTTCGCAAACTAGCCCTCATCCCCCAGCCCCTTCTCCCAAAACAGGAGAAGGGGAGTCGGCTTCAAAGTCCCTCTCCCGCTTTGGGAGAGGGATTTAGGGTGAGGGCTAGGCATCACCCCCCTACCTTCGCCCACAAAAGACTATTCCTATGAGATCAGACCTCAAAGTTGGAGCCATTCTCCACACCAATGGACAGTGCCGTTTTACACTTTGGGGGCCTGAGCTAGACTCGGTCGAACTACGTCTACTTTCGCCTAAGAAAGCCGCTTTTTCTATGCAGAAAAGCGAAGAAGGCTACTGGACTGCTACGGTCGAGAATGTGGCGGAAGGTACGCAGTATATGTACTACATTGATCAGGCCGATCTGCGGCCCGATCCGGCATCGTATTATCAGCCGGAGGGGGTGCATGGCCCCTCGGCAGTGGTTGACCTCAACACCTACCAGTGGGGCGACAGCGCCTGGCAAAATATTCCCTGGTCAGACTACGTCATCTACGAGCTGCACATTGGCACCTTTACCGCCGAAGGCACCTTTGATTCGGCGATCGCCCAGCTAGCCGACCTCAAAGCCTTAGGCATCACCGCCGTCGAAATTTTGCCCGTGGCGCAGTTTCCTGGCGAGCGCAACTGGGGCTACGACGGCGTGTTTCCCTACGCCACCCAAAACTCCTACGGTGGCCCCAACGGGCTCAAGCGCCTGGTCGATGCCTGCCACCGCGAAGGGCTGGCGGTCATTCTCGATGTGGTCTACAACCACCTGGGGCCAGAGGGCAACTACACCGGCAGCTTTGGCCCCTACACCACCGACAAATACAACACCCCCTGGGGCAATGCCATCAACTTTGATGACACCTGGTGCGACGGGGTACGGCACTACTGCATTCAAAATGCCCTTTACTGGCTGCGCGAATTTCACATCGACGGGCTGCGGCTCGACGCCATTCACGCCATCTACGACTTTAGCGCCAAGCACCTGCTAGCCGAGATGGCCGAGGCGGTGGCGGAGCTGTCTAAGCAGGTCGGCAAACCGCTCTACGTCACCGCCGAAAGCGACCTCAACGACACCCGCATTATTCGCCCCGCTGAGCAGGGGGGCTTTGCCCTCACCGCCCAGTGGAGCGACGACTTTCACCACGCGCTGCACACGCTGGTTACGGGCGAGCGCTACGGCTATTACCAAGACTTTGGCACCTGCGAAGCGCTGGCGACGGCCATTCGCGAGCGCTTTGTCTATAGCGGCACCTATTCGCCCTTTCGGCGGCGGCGGCACGGCAATGCGGCCACCGAGTTGCCCTCTGACCAGTTCATTGTTTGCGCCCAAAACCACGACCAAATTGGCAATGCTAAAGGATGCGATCGCCTCTCTAAACTCGTACCCTTTGAGGCCCTCAAGCTGACGGCGGGGGTGCTGCTGACCTCGCCCTACATTCCCCTGATTTTTATGGGCGAAGAATACGGTGAAGAAGCCCCCTTTAACTACTTCATTGACCACAGCGATCCCGAGCTAATTGAGGCCGTCTTTGAAGGACGCAAACGCGAGTTTAAAGAGGCCCACGGCTTTGGGGAACCCGCCCCCGCCCACGAGGTAGCCACCTACGAAGCGTCAAAACTAAATTGGCACCTGCGCGGCGAAGGCAAGCACAAAACGCTGCTGAACTACTACCAGCGCCTGCTAGAGCTGCGGCGAGAGCTTAAGCTCAATGTGCCGTCCTACTCCAAAGATATGGAGATCAGCAGCGACGAAGACAATAAGGTGATTGTCTATCGTCGGGCGCTTCGCGAAGCCATCCCTGGGGGAATCGCCGATGGGCAACTGCTCTGCCTGATGAACTTTAACCAGGGCGTCAGCGTGATTGACCTGGCCCCGCCCCAGCAGCCCTGGGTGCGGATCTTCGACTCGGCTGCCGCCGAGTGGGCCGGGCCAGGCTCCTCCCTGCCCGAAAAAATCACCGAGGCCCAGTCTTTAGAGGTGCCACCGCTGGGGTTTGTTCTCTATACAACTATGTAGGAACGGTTGACTCTCTAGCCGCTCTGGGTTATACCAAGGCCAGTTTAAACGCTATCGGCCCCAGCGGTAATTCTGGCCTGGTACAGGTTATTAAATCGTTCATCTCTGAGTTCGCCATGCGTATCCCTATCGCGACCTACCGGCTTCAGTTCAACCCAGACTTTGGGTTTGCTGCGGCCCAAGACATTGTGGAATATCTCAAAAACCTCGGAGTTTCAGATATCTACGCCTCGCCAATTTTTAAGGCGCGCAAGGGCAGCACCCACGGCTACGACGTGGTTGACCCTACCCAGCTCAACCCCGAACTGGGGGGAGAAGCAGCGTTTCAGCCGCTGATCGATACGGTGCACCACCACGGGCTGGGCTGGCTGCAAGACATTGTGCCCAACCACATGGCCTACGACGGCCAAAACCCGTACCTGATGGACATCATGGAGTACGGCCCCGACTCAGAATATTTCAACTTCTTCGACATTGAGTGGGAAGGGCCGGAGGAGCTGGGGGGCCGGGTCTTAGCCCCCATGCTGGGCGATTTTTACGATCGCTGTCTGGAACGGGGCGAGATTCAGCTCAGCTACGACGAAACTGGGCTGAGCGTCAACTACTACGGCCTGCGGTTTCCGGTGCGCATCGAGTCCTACGGGCGGTTTTTGAGCTACCAGTCGGGGCGGCTGGCCCAGCAGCTCGACAGCAGCGATCGCACCTTCGTCAAGATTTCGGGCATTCTCTACCTGGTAAAAAATGCGATCGTCGACCTCAAGGGTCGCGAGTACCGCGACCAGGCCCAGTTTGCCAAGGGGCTGCTGTGGGATGTCTACCAGGAGAGCGACGCCGTCCGCGAATTTATCGACCAGAACTTGGTAATCTTCAACGGCACCCCCGACCAGCCCAGCAGCTTTGACCTGCTCGACGAGCTGCTCTCAGAGCAGTTCTATCGCCTCTCCTTTTGGAAGGTGGGGGCCGAAGAACTCAACTACCGCCGCTTTTTCACCGTCAACGAGCTGATCTGCCTCAAAATCGACAACGAAGAGGTGTTTGAGCAGACCCACGATCTGATCTGCAAGCTGGTCAAAACCGGCCAGTTTACCGGCGTCAGAATCGACCACATCGACGGGCTCTACGACCCCACCCGCTATCTAGAGCGGCTGCGCGATCGCCTAGGTGACACCTACGTCGTCATCGAAAAAATTCTGGAAGACGAAGAAACCCTACCCAGCGAATGGCCGATTCAGGGCACCTCCGGCTACGACTCGCTAATTCAGCTCAATGGCGTGTTTTGCCAGCAGGACAACCAAGACGCCTTTACCCACATCTATCAACAGCTGACCGGCGAAAACACCCCCTACCCCGAGCTGGTGGCCGCCAAAAAGCGACTGATCGCCGAGACCAACCTGGTGGGCGATATCAATAACCTGGCGCGGTTTCTCAAGCGCGTCTGCCAGCAGTATCGCTACGGGCGCGACCTCACCCTCTACGGCCTGCGCACCGCCATCGAAGAGGTGCTGATCGCCTTCCCGATCTACTGCACCTACGTCAACCAGGAAAAGATCTCCGAGCGCGATCTGGCCTACGTGCGGGAGGCGATCGAGGCCGCCCGCAAGCGCATTCCCCAGCTGATCAACGAGCTAAATTTAATCGAGCGATTCCTATCGCTCAACTTTGAGGGCTCACTGCCCGAGGAAGAAAAGGCCCAGTGGTTGCACTTCGTCATGCGTTTGCAGCAGTTTACCGGCCCGCTGATGGCCAAGGGTCTAGAAGACACCCTGTTCTACGGCTACAACCGCTTTATTAGCCTCAATGAGGTGGGCGGCACGCCGGGGCATTTTGGCCTCTCGATGCGGCAGTTTCACCAGCGGCAGCACCAGCGGCAGCAGCAGTGGCCCCACGCCATGAACGCCAGCTCGACCCACGACACCAAGCGCAGCGAAGACGTGCGCGCCCGACTCAACGTGCTATCTGAAATCCCCAGCGAATGGGAGACGGCGGTCAACCTCTGGCGCAGCCTCAACGGCAGCCACAAAACCGTAGTGCGCGACCAGGTGGTGCCCGACGCCAACGACGAATATTTTCTCTACCAAACCCTGGTGGGGGCGTTCCCGTTCGACGAGAGCGAGCTGCCCAGCTTTAGCGATCGCGTGGCCGATTACGTAGTCAAAGCCGTGCGAGAAGCCAAGGTGCACACCGCCTGGCTGCGCCCCGACGCCGACTACGAAGAGGGCTATGTGGCCTTTGCCCGCGCCATTTTGACCCCCGGCAACAAGAACAACTTTCTGCCAGAGTTTCGTAAGTTTCAGCAGCGCATTGCCGACTACGGCATCTACAACTCGCTCTCCCAGGTGGTGCTCAAACTGGCGCTACCGGGGGTGCCCGACCTCTACCAGGGCCAGGAACTGTGGGACTTTAGCCTGGTTGACCCCGACAACCGCCGCCCGGTGGACTATAACCTGCGTCGTCACTGGCTCAACGAGTTGCAGCAGTGGAGCGAGGGCGATGACCAAGAGTCGGCCTCTGGCCATCGCGCCGCCCTGCTCAAAAACCTGCTGGAGTACCGCCAAGACGGACGCATTAAACTGTGGGTCACCCATCGCGGGCTGGCCGCGCGGCAGGCCTACCCGGAGCTGTTTGAGCAGGGCGACTACCAGCCACTGTTTGCGCGCGGTGATGCGGAAGAGCACATTTTGGCCTTTGCCCGTCAGTGGGGCAATCAATGGGTAGTGGCGATCGCCCCCCGTTTTCTCACCAGCCGCATTGCACCGGGCGAATACCCCATTGGCAAAATCTGGGGCGACACCACCCTGGCCCTGCCCAGCGGCCCTCAGCACTGGCAAAACTGGATTACGGGCGAATCGGTAACCACCACCGAAGATGCCGCCCTGTCAGATCTGTTGGCCACCTTCCCAGTCGCTATCTTGGTGGGCACAGCAGCCGACCAGCCGACCCCAGAGGCCGCCGCTGAACCCTAAGAAGGAGGTTGCATTAGCCCCCTTTGTGGGGGACTAATGCGATCGTCTCCCCGCAGAAGGATGGCAAAGTCAGGTCTCTTGCCTAAGCTAAAGGCGTTGCATAGGAGTCACTATGGGCGTTCGCAAGCGGATATTTATACTGAGTTCTGCGATCGGTGCTGGTATCGTCGCGATCGCCATTGGGCTGATTGTGTGGAGCACGGCCCTATCGCCAGCCAGCCAGGCGGTTGAGGCTGAGCCCGCCCCCATTCAGCTCGACCGAGCTGCCAACCAGGCCGACAAGCTTGCAGACGATGTCTACGGCGGGCTAGACACCACTAAAAAGATTATTGGCAAAACCGAAGCCCGCAACCAGGCGATTGAGAAGGGGCGAGACGCAGCTAGCCAAAAAATGCAGGAACTGAGCGATCGCGCCCGTCAAGCTGAGGCATCGGGCGAAGATGTGCTGTCTGCCACCGATAAGCGCGTGCTCAAGCATATTTCAGAATAAGCAGACTTTTGAGTCGCCACAGTCGCACCTCGCTTGCGACTACTCAACCAAGACATAACGGGTTAGCACGCGCATGATTTCGTGGGTGCGCCCGGTGGGCTGGGGCTTGCTCCATGCGCACACTTCGGCAAAGCCGAGGCGGTAGAGTTCGTGGACGATGCGCTCTACACCGTGGGCGCTGCCGATGACCAAGATGCGAATCACCTCGCGCCCCGGCTCGGTGGCAGGCTTGATGGTGACTTGCAATGCGGGGTTAACCAGGGCTGAAGGGATGAACGCTTGCGGCATAGAAAGCTCCTTTGCCGCTTAATGGATCACAACATAGCACTGATTTCAGGATTGTGATCCAAAAAGCAACATTTACGTTCCCGTGACTCTCTGACACAGTTGGAGCATGGGTAGAGCAAGCCAAGCACTAAAGCAGGTGTTAGACACCTACGGCATCAGTCAAAACCAGCTTGCCGGAGCTATGGGTATAGAACGAGGCAGCGTCTCCCGCTGGTACCACGAGAAACGCGATCCCACAGCAGAGACGGTGGTGGAAATAGTAGAAGCTTTAAAACGCCTTAATTTTCAGGCAGCTGAAAAATTCGTAATACTGTACCTAGGAGATGTCTTGACAAGCAAGGATTAAATCATTCGTCGCTTTCTGGTGCCAAACCTAATTCTTTTTGCATCTCGGGATCGTAAATTGCGCTTTCCCAATGCCTTGCTACCTTTACTTGATGCGAATTCAGATTGACAACAGATCTGAAGTCAGCCTCAATTATGCGAGCATCTGTGAAATCCGCTTCTTGAAGATTTGCTCCTTTGATTTTTGCAGATTGAAGTCTCGCATTCTTAAAACTTGAACCTACAAGCTTTGCCTCTTCAAAATCAGCATCTCTCAAGTAAGCTTCATCAAGAACAGATTTCTCCAAATCCGCACACTTAAAAACTGCATCATTTAGGTCATATGATCGAAGATTCAATCCTTTAAGATCGGCATAGCTTAGATTAGCGCTATTAAGACAAGAGTCCTGGAAATCAGAATCCTTTAACGAAACTTCTACAAACTTAGCCTCGCGAAAATTAGTGCATGATAAATTTGCATTATCAATAACAACCCTTTGTAAGTAACAAGGCTCAATCATCTATAAGATGGCTCGGCTTCTTCACAATCGCCAAAATCCCTAATTGGCAAGGGTTGCAGATGTTTAACCTGTTTGATATTTAATTCGTCCCACCTACTTAATAGGCTTTCGGAGAGGTTGGCATTCTCTAAATTTGATCGTAATTAGTCACCGCAACAAAGCTGGTCTATTGCGAATGGGGCAAAAGTTTGTAG
>QBLT01000205.1 GCA_003249105.1 Leptolyngbya sp.
GCCCTACCCCCCGCCGCCCTCCGGTTAGATCTGGGCGCAGCGCAAACTGTCGCTCCCTACGCTTGGGAACTGCTGCGCCATGCTCCAGCACTGACCCAATCTAGCCAGCCCTTCAGCACCGTGCTCGATCGCACCACCCGCGACCCCTTCATTCGCCACTGGATGAACATGCTGTGCTTTTTGCTCTCGGGCCTGCCCGCCGAGGGCACCAGCACCGCCGAAATGGCCTTTATGTTTGCCGAGTGGTATCGCCCTGGCGTCACGCTCGACTACCCCATCGGTGGCAGCGCGGCCCTGGTCGATGCCCTGGTGCGCGGTCTGGAAAAATATGGCGGCACCCTGCGGCTGGGGGCACATGTCAAAGAAATTTTGGTGGAGGGCGATCGCGCCATAGGCGTTACTCTCCGCTCGGGAGAAGTCCTCAGGGCAGGCACCGTCATCTCCAACGCCTCCATTTGGGACACGCTGAAACTGGTACCCGAGGGTGCATTACCTAAGCCATTCGTAGAAGAGCGCCAGGCCACCCCCGCGTGCCCCAGCTTTCTGCACCTGCACCTGGGCATTGACGGCAAAGGCCTGCCGCCCAATCTAGCCTGTCACTACATCACCGTAGAGGACTGGGAGCGAGGCATTGACGCCCCGCAGAATCTCATCGTCATGTCGATTCCTACGGTGCTCGACCCGTCGCTGGCTCCACCGGGCAAACACACCATCCACGTCTATACCCCCGCCACTGAGCCCTATGAACTTTGGCAGGGGTGCGATCGCCGCAGCCCCGAATACGCCCAACTCAAGGCAGAACGGGCAGAACCCCTCTGGCAAGCCCTAGAGCGCGTCATCCCCGACGTGCGCCAGCGGGTGGAGGTAGAACTGGTCGGCACTCCCCTCACCCACGAACGCTTTTTGCGCTGCCACCGGGGCAGCTACGGCCCCGCCATCTCGGTTCAAAACGGCCTCTTCCCAGGGTCAAAGACCCCGCTGGAGGGGCTGCTCTGCGTGGGCGGTTCCACCTTCCCTGGCATCGGCCTACCGGCAGTAGCCGCCTGCGGCTTGATGACCGCCAACACCCTGGCGACCGTCAGCCAGCACCGCCAAATGCTGCGAGACGTGCTGCGATAAGCTACCAATCTGCATTGGGATATTGCTCAGGGGCCTCCCCGTGAGACTCGATAATTTTACCTGGGGCTTTGGGGGAATTGCGTTTTGCCTTTTTAGTCTTGGTAGCCTTAACCTTCTGAAAGCCCTGGGATGATTCAGGCTCAGATTCCACAGCTTCTAGCATCACCGCGAACTGCCAGCGATCGCCAAAGTCGTAAAGGTATTCCATCGTGCCCCCCACGGGCAGGGGCAGATCGCCAATTTTCACCTCGTCGGATAATAAATCTGCATTGGCGAAGGGGTGAAACGCCTCTATCGTTAGGCCTGTGGGAGTTTTGTAAGTGAAGACATCCAGGTGGTCGTCATCGAAATCGACCGACTCGCGAATCAGGTCGCTGAGGTGAGCCAGGGTGGCTTCTCCCGCTATGGCGATACGCCGCCACACCTCGTTGGGCCCATTCAGCAGCGTGACTTTAAACACATGCCGCCCAGGGCGAAACTCGACGGTAGGCACTGCTAAACACCCCTGCCAATCGGGGAAGTAGGGTTTTAGAAAGAGCTGAAAGTCGCCCAGGGGTAGGGTTGGATCAATCGTGCCGGGCCAGTCGTAGGCCACCACCTGGTTGGCGTTACCGATCGCAGTCATCAGCGCCTTGCCCCAGGGCTGGGCGGCAATTTTTTTGAACCGCCAGCCTTTGCCAGGGGCAGGAGGGCTATGGGTAACGGCAATCAGCCCAAACAGCTCCATCAGGGCCAAGTTGTGCAGGCCGAGGAAGTAGGCGTACTGATCCTGGGCGTTGTAGTCGGCGAAGGTGGTGGAAGCTTTTTTCGTGAGACGAGACCAGGATTGTAGACAGCGATCGCCCATCATCAGCGGCCCAGAGCGCTCTTCCCCCAGCATTTCGGGGTGGCTGCGCAAAAACCACACCTCCAGCAGCGACAGGTACTGCTCAGTGGGATTGAGCTGCTGCCAAGCTTGGTAAATCTCTGAGTTCACCACCAGCTTGGCCTTCTTGCCCTCGGTGAATACCGTGGCCAGTCCCGTGGCCCGCAGCAGCAGGTACAGCCCATGCACATTGGGATACGACTTTTGCACCGGTCGCTGCATGGCGATGACGATCGGGGTGCTGAGCTGCTGATTGATATCTGCCGCCACCTTGGCAGGCAGGTGCTGAAGCTTGCCGCTGAGAGGAATGCCCTGATCTGCGATCGCCTCTAAAGCAATTTTCAGGTCTTGCAGAATGGTGCCAGGGGTCATTTCAGTGATGGTCTGGCCCTGGAGAATGGCTTGGTTGGCTGGGGAGAGAGCGATCGCCTCACTCCAGTCCAGCTGTTGCAATCGCTCCCGCAGCGCCGCAGCATCCGCTGGCCCGTCCTTGTCCTCGTCCAGGCTGGCCATCAATTCTTCTGCGGCATCGGGATCCATCTGTAAAAGACCACCGAAAAACTGAGACACCAACTGTATAGGATTCACCATCTCTCCCTGCTTAGGCAGCTCAATGCCCAACTGCTCAAAGGCCCGCTGCATATCCGGGGGCGCTGTGGTCATCTCGAACGGTTCCACGGGCAGCATTGGCCCCTGAGGGGGCTGGGGTGGAACGGCCAGGTTGCGGTTGTACTCTTCGCGGAAGGCATCTACGCCTGCTTGGGTAGTCATGTCGAAACCGGCAGCCATGCCCTGAGTTAAGAAAGACTTAGCGATGCCGCCCCGATTGGGGTCAAACATCCACTGAGGAAATTTGGTTGCGATGGAGCTGAGATACTTTGCGATCGCCCTGGCACTGCGCAGCCCATATCCTTCATCCAAAAACGTCCAAAACGCCACCAGTTCGTCAATGGCCCCATCGGTATCGCTGGGGTTGAGCAGGGTCAACTTGCGCGGCAGAATGTACTCCATCACCTCCTGCACATTGGCCTTGGTCATCTTAGGCAGGGTGTAGCCACCGTAGATATAGGCCATTTCAATAAAGGTGCCAATCCAGTTGCCGCCCTCGGGGTTGCGCTCGATGTGGGCCGTGCCGGTTTTGGAGTTGGCAAAATCTTCCAACGCCCCATGGATATAGTCTTCGAGCAGCGGCTCGGCATCGTCATAGTCGAGGTTATCGAGCTGACGGAGGTTAAAGACCACGGCTATCTCCCAGAAATCAAACTGCGGACGCGTTGACTACAGACTACCGCGAGGGCATGGTTTGGTTAAAGGGAGAGTGACAAATTGCTATGACCCAGTGGTGCCGGTTTAGGGCAAACAACCGTTTGCCCCTACCAGACCCATCCCTACATCGGCTCACGCCAAAAGGTCAGATTTTCGCCGATCGGCTGTAGCGTGGTGCCGGGATAGTAAAACTGCAAAATGCGAGGGTAGGCCCAGCCCAGGTTGCCCAGCCGGTACGACCCCGTTTGACTCATGCCGACGCCGTGGCCCCAGCCGCCGCCCACAAACGCGTACCCTTTGAGTTGCGGGCTAGCTGGTGGAGCGGCACCGCCAGTAGCAGCAGATGATCCTGCCGCCGCAGGAGTCTGATACATAGGCTCGACATAGAACAGCAGGCTGCGGGGGGCCGTGAGCACCCGCACAATTTCATCCTTTTTGAGCTGCACCACGCCCAGGTCGGTTTCGATGTCGATCGCCTGTACCCGACCCGAGTTGGCCCGTTCTGAAACCCGCAGCGATCGCACCTCGGTCAGCCCCGCCATGGGGTGCTGCCGCCGCCCTAGGTAAGTCCTCAAGTCCTGAGTAATTTCGGCCAGGGGGCTCTCGTTGCGCCAGCGAAACAGATCCCAGGTGTCTTCGTTAAAGCCCTTGTCGATCGCAATGAAGGCGCGAATTGCCTCCTCAGAGCTGAGGGGGTACCGGTTGATATCCCAAAGCCCGTTGACGGTGTCGACCACCGGGCGCAGGTAGGGGCGATCGGGGCCATCCCACACGTCGCTAAAGGCGGCGGTAATGCCCCCCGTGGTTGAGGAATAGAGGGCATCGACCAGCTCGTTTTGGTAGGTGAGCACCTGGCCCTGGGTGGCGGCGATGGCCTGGTCAGCCACGGGCGCGGTGCCGGTCAGCCCTCGATACACCTGACACTGGGTGTCGGCGCAGAGTTGGTAATCGTCGATCGCAAAGCGGCGCAGGTTGCGCAGGGCATAGGTGCGAGCCAGCACCGTCTGCGCCTGAATGGCGGGCACTGGGGCGCTAGGGCCAATTTCGTGGGGCACTACACCGCGCAGGTAGGTCTCGATCGGTACGCTGTTGACCAGGGTGTAGGTGCCGTAGGTGTTGGGCTGCACCCGCAGGGTGCCGCCGTAGACGCGGGTGACGGGCGGATCGCCGGGCTGGGTGACCCGCACCCGGCCACCGCTGGCGCGAATGTCGAGGGTGTCGCGACCGTAGCGGTAGCCGTTGGCCTCAAAGTAGGTGCGGGGAATTTGATCTATCAACTCGGTGTTGAGAAAGACCTCGGTAAAGCCCTGGGCTTGCAGGTTTTTGACCAGCAGGCGGCGCACCAGGGGGTTGTCGTAGGTTTCGCGGTTGGCCCACACTTCCCAACTATCGGGCTGGGCGATCTCGGGCTCGATGCCGCGATCGCGCCACTGTTGGGCACTGTATTCGGCGGTTTCGAAGCTGCGGTGGTTGCTGAGCACAACGCGTTCGCCCAGGGTGGCCTCGGGCAGTTGCTCGGGGGTGAGGCCAATTACAACCCGCGTTGCAGTCACGGTCTGGGGCTGGCCCTGGGTCTCAAAGCTGAGGGTGAGCTGCTCGCCAGGTAGGGCTTCGAGGGTGATGCGGTCTTGCAGGTTTTCGCCAAAGCGCTGCACGATGCCCACCTGAATGACCGGGTTTTGGGCGGCGGGGGCGGGGGCGGCGATCGCAGTGGTGAGGGCGATCGCCATGCCGCCTACGGCTCCCAACCATCGCGATCGCCGATGGCCCAGGGGTTGAAGCTGACGTCGGGGCAGGGAGAGCGTAACCATAGTGCGCTAACGAAGTAGGGTGCTGCCCGCTGGTGGTGCAGTCGGGTCAGAGAAATTCTAGCGGCTTCAGACCCTTGAAGGTGGGAATCTTTTTTGGTCTATTCTCGATGGACGATTTCTATTGGGACGGTTGGCTTTTCTTTGTGAGCCCAATCTACAGGGGAACTGCGATCGCACTGCTGGCTACTTGTAAGGAATATAGTCCACTACGTTTTTCCAATCATCGGGTTCTGAAACTTTGGCAATTAGCCCTAGGTCTTTGACAAATTGGCCAATGGTGCCGCCGAGTTGATAGCCGTAAATTAACTCAGAAAAAGGCTTTTCTTTCTGAATTTTAGAAGTGGCGTAATTATAGACACTTTTTCAGCCAGAGCCAAACTTTCAAATTTGAATTAGCCACCTTCGATTCGTCCAGCCAGATTCGCCAGCACTGCAATTAGTTCAGCCGGTTCAACGGGTTTTGCTACGTGGGATTGAAAGCCGGCTAACAGCGCCGCCGTACGATCTTGCGATCGGGCATAGGCCGTCAGGGCGATCGCGGGAATTCGACCGCCATGCTCTGGTTCCAGTGCTCTGATTCGACGCAACAGAGCATAACCGTCTTCATCGGGCATGCCAATATCACTGATTAAAAGATGCATGGGTGGCGAAGCTCGGGTCAGCAGGGAGATGGCCTCATCGGCTGACGTTGCCACTATGACCTCGGCCCCACAAATTTCTAGCGTGTAGGTGAGTAGATCCCGCATATCGGCATCGTCATCCACAATCAGAATCCTCAATCCGTCTAGGCGAGGCGAGCAGACAAACGGAGCACCGCCTCCCACCGCTGGATGCACTCGCTCAGGTTCAATGGCTGCTGGCCCCACGGCAATCAGCGGTAGTTTTACCGTAAACGTTGCGCCCTGGGCTTCTCCTAGGCTTTCAGCATGCACCGTTCCGCCATGCAACTCTACCAATTGGCGAACGATCGCCAAACCCAACCCCAGCCCCCCAAAGGAACGGGTCGTGGAGCCATCGGCCTGACGAAAGCGCTCAAAGACGTGGGGCAGAAATTCTGCACTAATTCCCTGACCTGTATCTGCCACCACAATTTCAACGTGGGAATTAATGCGTTGCAGGTAAACCTGAATTCGTCCGTGTTTTGGTGTGAATTTGAGCGCATTGCTGAGCAGATTCCAGACAATCTGCTGTAACCGTTCGGCATCTCCTAAAACGGGTCCTGCGGCTGGATCAAGCACCGATCGCAAGCGGATCTTTTTGGCATCGGCGGCAGGTCGCACCGTGTCGATCGCGGCCTCAATGACTGACGATAGCTCAACCGTTTGCACATTGAGGCGAATTTTGCCTGTAATAATGCGTGAAACATCGAGGAGGTCATCAATTAACTGGGCCTGAGATCTGGCATTGCGTTCGATCGTTTCTAGAGCACGATTGATTCTGGCCTCGTCGGCCTTGGTCGTCCGCAAAATCTGGGACCAACCCAGGATGGCATTGAGAGGGGTGCGCAGTTCATGGGAAACGGTCGATAGAAATTCATCCTTCAATCGATTCAGCCTTTCAGCTTCCATGCGGGCATTTTGTTCCTGCACCAAAAGTTTTGCCCGATCTTCTTCTGCTCGTTGGCGCTGCTGGATCTCTTTTGCTAATTCATTAATTTTCTTGTTCAGTAGAGTGAATCGGCTACTGGTAGTCTCTCGGTTTTGTAACCGCAAGAAAATGAGGGCAGGCGCTGCGGGCGACCAGGGCCGGATCACAGCCCCCTCACAGCGACACAGACAAGTCTCCTCACCGCCAGTCGCTAGGGACAATGAGCCAAGCACAATCTCTCGACTGGTGGAGCAAGTCCGCAGGTACTGTTTGACCTTATCTGGTGAATCCGTTACCAATTCAAAAATTGTCTTTGCTTGGGCTATCTGACGGGGTAACCCCAGCAGTTTGCAGAATGCCGGATTGGCAGCCAAGATCTGGCCGCTTCCCTCAATTAGAAGTACAGGTTCTGGCAAAATTCTGGCAACTTCGAAAAACTGTTCGGGAGTCACCCCTCGCTCTCTCCCTTAAAGTATTCTCTGCCGTGACTTTCTTCTGCCTCTAGGGTGGGTTTTAGATAAACGACTACCCGACAACCAGAGTCACCCGTCGCTATCGTCTCTTGCAGTTCTACTTTGGCGTAGCCTAAATTGTCCGCTGCAATGGAACCAAACACGTTGGAGGTCATCATGCACATAGCAGGGCGATCGATGACTTTTTCAGCAAACGGACAAGTCCGATTTCCTAAGACAATTTTTTCATCGGTTTGCTCAATAATAAAAAAGTCGCCCAGGATGCGCTTCTTTAAATCTACTAAGACATCGGCTACTTGCTCTGGCGATAGGTGGGATACCTTGAGAGCCGTCTTATAGTCTTGGTTGATCTGCTTTCCCATATTTTGGCCGACAACACTGATGAACCCCGAGGCTTCCTCTAAGCCCACGACATCCTGCAATGTACCCGCCAGTTCGCGAATTAGAGTGCGTAAAAATACATCTCTCTCTAGAGGGATGTTAAGGTCTTTTACGGATATTTCAGGCTTGGTCAAGCTGTTCATAGCCCTATCTCTCAGATGAGTTCAGCAGAGAATATTTAACCACTATAATCTCATCCAACAGGGTGGTAGCCAATATAACTAAGAAAAGACGGTTTTGTTTATGTATTGTATTGTCATGTACCTGCACGAGCTGTAATGCCAACAGCCAACGCGGCTATAAGGAATGTACTATTAGGGGCGGCAGAGTTCTTCGGCTGACCACCCGTAGGCGAAGTAATCAATCACAATTTGGCAACGTGAATGCGGGGGATGCGCTGCAATCGTGCGGGCTGGTGCTCGTTTTTTTCGATGTGGGGATTGGTCAGGCTTAACATAGGGCTTTTGCTAGAGCTGCTATGGCTGAGTTGCCTTACAGTATAGGGAGATTAATAGGTTTCCTACGTCAACCCAACCCACAAGAGATCTGCGATGTCCTCACTTTAACCAAGAGGAAATTCCTGCTTCAGAAAAGCTAGCAACTCCTCAGCATGGGGCTCAGAAACGTCAAATGCACGTAGATCTTTGCCATGAACTGTGTAAACGTAGGCATTGAAACATTCAAAGCAAAGTGTGGTTGTGAACAAAATTTTTGTCTCATCGTAGAATGCTAATCCCCACGGTGGCATATGGCACCGCGCTGGTTCTCCTGGAGAGAGGTTTTGAAATAATTGGATAATGCGTTGTGCCTCGTCGCCATCAAGCAATTTACGGTCTTGAACACCGTTCCAGCAAGATTCTGGCCAACCGTCTTCCGAAAGAATATTCTGACTACGCAACTTCAATAGTTCAACTCGAACTACTTTATCAATCGGAACTTCGTAAGCTGGAGCCTGCCAAAAATTTGCACTCATAACATCAAGACAAAGTTAGTAGGTTGGGTTGAGCTAGCGTAGGCTTTGCCTTCTCGCAGAGTAACCCAACAGTCACCGTTAATCTAGTACTATGCGATACTACAGTAGGTTGAGAGCAAAAACCTTCTGGGATTGTTGGGTTTCCTGCGTCAACCCAACCTACAGGAGATCTGCGATCGCACTTACAGTTGCTGCCCTACCTCAGGGTTTCGTGCATCACGATAAGGCAAGTAGTGACAAGCTCTCATCTTCATAAAATAATTTGATCGCGTCAAAATCTCGACGCAACACATCTTCAACTTGACGTGTTGAGCAGTTGCCAAGGCGGAGCCAAATGACTTTTGGTGGGTTGCCGGCACTGGTCTGGTAAGCGATGATAGGTAAAATAGCTGTAGTGCAATTACCCCAA
>QBLT01000206.1 GCA_003249105.1 Leptolyngbya sp.
CCCTAGCCGCATGGCTCGCTCTGAATAACTCTGCCCAGATTGATCGGGCTATTCTCTGTGCCCCTTATCTGGGGGCAAGTAGCAAGGTAATTGACCTGTTTGTGCAGAAGATTGACACCTATTTTTCCTGGGCTGTTGCCCCAGACTCCGCATCTAAAAACTTGCCTCCCGCTCTGGGCTATAGCGGGTTTGCCACGCCCGCCCTGCGGGCGGTTCTGCAATTGGGGCAGCTGTGCCAACAGCGGGTTAAGCAAACTTCAGCCGCCCCCACATTCACCATTTCTAGTGAAAGCGATCGGGCGGTTAGTAATTTTGACCATCGGCATTTTTTTGAGGCCGCCCTCAAGCACCAGCCGCAGAGCTGGCATGTGCTGTTTGATAAAGTGCTCGATATTCCCCACAGCATGATGACGGTGCAGGATGGCCACCGCTACCAACACCTGCTCAATGTCATGATTCAGGCTTTTGTAGAAAGCGATCTCACCTGGGCCGAGGTGGAGGAAATCGCCTACCGCATGACCAAAAATCGCGGCTTTAATGCCGTGGTGGCCGATTTGGGCTGGCAGTCAAAATGCTCAAAGGACATGCCTGCCACGATGACAATGGTGGATAAATGGGCGATCGTGGTCAAACGCGAGCTGGGTGGGTCGAGGCCTGGGATGCGATCGCCGCGCGATCGCTAAGGAGATTTCTAAAAAAGAAGATCCCCGCTTTATCGGGCAACTGTGGCCACTGTAGGGTGGCCACTGCCCACCATTAGGGAAAAAGCTTTCCAGAAGTCGCCTAACTACCGCCGAAACACAAACAAGTTGCCCGTCGCCCCGCGCCCAAACCGCAGGTCTTCGTCCAGGTAAGAGGTAATCCACAGGGCCTCTTGGCGCAGAAATTCGAGCACTGGCACGGTGATTTGGGGCAGGTGCAATCCAGCGATACCCAGCAGGCGGGTGGCCTGCACCGTAAAGGCCCCAAAGCTGACGCGGGCGCTTTCGCCTTCTTCGTAGGGCTTCCAGACGCCCTGGGCCGTGGCGGTGAGTTCGCCAAAGAAGGGGAGAGACAGCACAGCGCCATTTTCGGTGGCAATGCCAGCCCCGCCGCCCTCGGAGTCGGTCAGCCGCTGCCACACGCGCTGAATGCCTACCGGCAGCGGCAACTGCCGCCCCAGACGGCGGGTGACCACCGTACCCCGCGAGGCGTAGACCAAGGCCCAAGACCCTAGCAGCATGGGCCAGTGCTCTGGCCGCAGGGGCTGGTCAATGGGGTTGAGGGATTCGAGTTCGCAGATGATCTGGTCGATGGCGGGATGCTCTACGGGCAAAATCGCATCCTCGACTTCTAAGGCGTCGATGCTTTGGAGCAGCTGAGTTTTAAGCTGATGGCGGCGAGCGTGAAGAGGAGTCATTGCAGCAGGGAAACGAAGGGAATGGGGCCTTTGACATAGGCTGAGCTTAGGATACCCCTGCGAAGTCAACCAGGCTTCTCCGACGGTAGCGGCAGATTGCGAATGGAGAGATCGAGCAGCTCCATAGGGTGAAACAGGGGGATGGGGCGTGCCTGCTCCGCCATGTGCTGCTGAATTTGTAGGGAGCAGCCGGGGTTGGGCGAGGCCACCAACGCCGCACCGGTATTCAGCAGATTTTTCACCTTCATCTGGCCCAGCTCTGCGGCCACGTCGGGGTGCAGCATGTTGTAGACTCCGGCGCTGCCACAGCAAAGGGCGGCATCAATGGGCTCTCGCAGGGTGACACCGGGGATTTGTTTGAGCAACTGCCGGGGCTGAAGGCTGATTTTTTGGCCGTGGAGCAGGTGGCAAGCATCTTGATAGACGATGGGTAAAGCGCCCTCAGTAATGGGATGCAGCGGGGTGACTAAACCCACCTGGGCAAGGAATTCTTGCACGTCGCGGACTTTGGCGACGAAGGACTGGGCGCGATCGCGATAATCCGCATCATCCTGCAAAATGTGATGGTATTCCTTCAGGGTATGGCCGCAGCCTGCGGCGTTGATCACGACAAAATCGACCTCGGCGGCTTCGAAGCAGTCGATCATGCGGCGGGCCAGCGCCTGGGCCTGGGCTTCTTGCCCCTGGTGGGCGGGCAGCGCCGCGCAACACCCCTGCTCGTGGGGAATCACCACCTCGCAGCCGTTGGCGCTGAGCACCCGCGCCGTCGCCGCATTCACATCGGAGAAAAATACGCGCTGCACACAGCCCAGCACCATGCCCACCCGGTAGCGTTTTTCGCCCACAGCGGGAATCAGCTCGGGCAGGTCATCCTGAAAGCTTTCGGCGGTGATCGGCGGCAGCAGCGACTCCATGGCGGCCAAGCTGGGGGAAAATTTGGCCAGCAGCCCGGTCTGCTGCACCAGCTTAGAAATGCCCAGCTTTTGATACAGGTACAGCGGCCCCGCCACCGCCCGCAGCCGGGTAGGGTAAGGGAACAGGCTGAAGATCAGCGATCGCACCAACCGTTCCGCCAGGGGTCGCTCATGGTGGCGCTCCACCTGGGGCCGCACCGCCGCAATTAGCTGGTCGTACTGCACGCCGGAGGGGCAGGCGGTGGTGCAGGCCAGGCAGCCCAGGCAAGAGTCAAAATGCTTCGCCGAGGTGGCCGACAGCGGCGCTTCCCCCGTGTTGATCGCATCCATTAAATAGATGCGGCCTCGGGGCGAGTCCATTTCGGTACCGAGCACGCGGTAGCTGGGGCAGGTGGTGAGGCAAAACCCGCAGTGCACACAGGCATCGATCAGCTTGGGGTCGGGGGGATGCTGGGCATCGAATCCGTCAGCTAGGGAGGCGGAAACGAGGGGGGCAGGCGACTCTGACGTAGGCATGAAAACCCAGGTAACGGCACCCTTTCAGCCTAGCGCGATTTCAGAACAGCTACCCGTTCCGAGGCAGTTCCTAAGTGCTTCGCGCATCGCCTGTCCCATGGCAATCGGCAATAATGCTGTCATGACCTACCAGCCGCCCTTTGACCTCACCCCAACCATTGTTAATCAGATCAGTGCGATCGCTGGGCTGGTCGAGCGGCTCGACGGTTCACCGCTGACTACATCCCCTCAACTCCGCAAGCAAAACCGCATTCGCACTATCCAGGGCACCCTGGCGATCGAAGGCAACAGCCTCACCCTCGACCAAATCACCGCCATTCTCAACGGCCAGCGGGTGCTCGGTCATCCTCGCGAAATCAGCGAAGTTCAGGGGGCAATCCGCGCCTACGAAGCTCTCCCCACCTGGTCTCCCACCTCGGGCCAAGACCTGCTCATGGCCCACCGCCTGCTCATGGCCGACATTCTCACTAACCCTGGCAAGCTGCGAACAGGCGGTGTTGGCATTTATAAAGGCACCCAGGTTTCCCACGTTGCCCCCCCGGCCAAACTCGTTCCTCAGCTGATTGACGACCTGCTCAATTGGCTAGCCACCACCGACCACCATCCGCTGATCACCAGCAGCGTATTCCACTACGAACTTGAGTTCATTCATCCCTTTGTCGATGGCAATGGCCGCATGGGCCGCCTCTGGCAAACTCTCATCCTCGGTCAATGGCACGATCTCTTTTACCTGTTGCCAATCGAAAGCTTGATCAAAGACCAGCAAGACCGCTACTACCAAGCCCTAGAGGAGGCCGATCGCGCCGCCGCCAGCACCTGCTTTATCGAGTTCATGCTGGATATTATTCGGTCAACCCTCAGCCAGCCTAGTGCCCCCAGCAATTTCCTGAGCGACCAAGTTAGCGACCAAGTTAGCGACCAAGTTAGACAACTGCTCTCGCTTATGGACGATCGCTATTGGAGCGCCCAAGAGCTGATGGCACACCTATCGCTCACCCACAAGCCCACCTTTCGCAAAAACTACCTCAACCCCGCCCTCAAAGCCGGTTTCGTAGTGATGCAATACCCAGAGAGCCCCCGCAGCCCCAAGCAGAGATATAAAAAAGCTCAGGCATCGCTGGGTTGAACCGCCTCAATCTACCCCGCGCAGTTTGCGGGTGTTGTCGTAGAGACTCTGGGCGAGACCATCGAGGCGTTGAGAAAGCCGTTCATCGACGATTTTGCCCTGGTCGTCAAAGGCTTGCCAGGCTTGACCGATCGCCACCTGTTCGGGTATCACCCAGGTGTGCACCCAGCGCAGAATGGTGCGCAGGTCGTTAAGGGCGTTGTTGTTCGACTGGCCACCGAGAATGCTAACCGCCCCAGCCACCTTGCCGTCGAGCTGGTCAAAGCTCATCAGATCGAGCGCGTTTTTGAGCACGCCGCTGACGCTGCCGTGGTACTCGGGCGTCACCAGCACAAAGCCATCGGCATCGAGAAAGGCTTGGCGCAGCCGCTCAACATCGGGATGGTCGGGATAGTCTTTGCCGCCGTGGCAGAGGGGCAGGTTCATCTCACGCAGGTCGAGTTGCTCAACCTCGGCCCCTAGAAAGCGGAGGCGATCGCAAACCAGCCCCAGCGCCAGCTGACTGTAGGAATTAGGCCGCAAACTGCCGGCAATGCCCACGAACTTCACCATAACTATGTGCCTCCCAACTGCTTAGTCGTATTCGTAATGACTTCAAGTTAATAAGTTTTGTGGCAATCTGTCAAGGGAAGGTCAGTTTTGCCATCGGGGAAGCGACCGTCAGGCCTCCCCCAAAGGTGCTGACTCTCAAATCCTGCTGGCAATTCCTCAATTCCCTATTTATCCTGAAGCTAATTGGCTATAGTGGCGGCAAGCTACTCCTCCTCCCGGCGGAGATTCCCTTGGGCAAACCCTCACCAGATTCTCTCCAGCGCATCGGAGCCGCAGGGCCGCCGTTGACGACCCCTGCCGCCGTTCCCTTAGCTCCCCTCACCATCGGGGGCGAAACTATTCCCTTGGGCAAGCGGGTGCGGCTCGATCTGCCGGTGGCCCGCCTAACCACCGGCACCATGATGTCGCTGCCGGTGACCGTAATCAGCGGCAAAAAACCGGGGCCGCGCCTGTGGCTCAGCGCCGCCATCCACGGCGACGAGCTCAACGGGGTCGACATCATTCGCCGGGTGGCGAAGTCGCTGCGGCCCAACCGCCTGGCGGGCTCAGTGATTGCGGTGCCGGTGGTGAATATCTTTGGCCTGCTAGAGCAGTCGCGCTACCTGCCCGATCGCCGCGATCTCAACCGCGCCTTTCCCGGCTCGGCGCGGGGCTCGATGGCCAGTCGCCTGGCCGCCCTGTTTATGCGCGAGGTGGTCAGCCAGTGCACCCACGGCATCGACCTGCACACGGCGGCGATTCACCGCATCAACTTGCCCCAGGTGCGGGCCGACCTCGACAACCCGGCCACCTACGACTTTGCTAAAGCCTTTGGGGCACCGGTGATCATCCACGCCTCCCACCGCGATGGCTCGCTGCGCCAGGCGGCGGCACGGCGCAAAATCCCGACTCTGCTCTACGAGGCGGGCGAAGCGCTGCGGTTTGACGAAGCCGCCATTCAAACCGGGGTCGATGGTATCTACCGGGTGATGGCCTATCTGGGCATGTATACGCCGCCGCCAATGGCTCAGCCAACAACGCTAGAAGTACGTGACACTCGCTGGGTCCGTGCCTCTCGCGGCGGCATCTGGCACCGAGCGGTTTCCCTGGGCGACGAGGTCAAGCAGCGGCAGCCCCTGGGCTTTATCAGCGATACCTTTGGCGACAAGCCGATGCAGGTGCGCAGCCCCAGAGCAGGCATTGTCATTGGCCACGGCCAAAATCCGCTGGTGAATCAGGGCGATGCTCTGGTTCACGTCGCCAGCGTGAGGGCAGAGGTTGGGCAAGAACAGTAGGATGTAGCTGAAGCACGAAAACCGAACAAAGAAGAGCGAAGTAGAAAAGCTGACGGGGCTAGATTCTGAACCGCTGAGTTTTTCGAACCGAGCCGCGAACTTGTCTATGCAGCGATTTACCCAGCTTTTTCAAGATATAGACGCCACCACCTCGACCAATGAAAAGGTGCGATCGCTGCAAGCCTATTTTCAAGCGCAGGAGACTGACCCCGCCGACAAAGTCTGGGCGCTCTACCTGCTGCTGGGCAAAACCCGCCGCCGCACGGTGACCTCACGGGTGCTGCGGGACGTGTTTCTGCAGATTTCCGACATTCCCGAATGGCTGTTTAAAGACTGCTACGCCCAGGTGGGCGACTCTGCCGAGGTGATCGCCCTGCTGCTGCGCGATGTGGATTTAGCCTCCCCATCTTCCTCATCTTCCTCATCCTCGATTTCCCTGCACCAGTGGATGGAGGAGATTATCCCCATGTATAAGACGATGGCGACCGACGATGAACGGCGCGATCTAATTGTCTCCTGGTGGGCAGCGCTAGATAACACCGAGATCTTTGTGCTCAACAAGATTCTCACCGGAGCCTTTCGGGTCGGCGCATCGGCCAAGCTAGTGATCAAGGGGCTGGCCGCCGCCACGGGGGTTTCCGAAGCCGTGCTGGCCCACCGGCTGATGGGCGACTTTAGCCCCACGGTCGAGTTTTACACCAGCCTGACCAGTGAAGAAGCCACGCAGAATGCCCCTAGCCAGCCCTACCCCTTCTTTCTCGCCACCTCCCTGGACGAAGCCAAATTCCAGGACGAAGACTTTGATCGCTGGCGGGCGGAATGGAAGTGGGACGGCATCCGCGCCCAGGTGATCAAGCGCGACGACCAGGTGTTTGTCTGGTCGCGGGGCGAAGACCTGGTCACCGAGCAGTTCCCCGAAATCGAAGCGATGATGGCCACCTTCCCCAACGGCATCGTCATGGATGGGGAAATTCTCTGCTGGCAGGACGGCATGCCGCTGTCGTTCAACCACCTGCAAAAGCGCCTGGGCCGCAAGAAAGTCAGCAAAAAGGTAATGGAGGAAAGCCCCGTCCACTTCATCGCCTACGACCTGCTGGAGTACGGCGGGGTAGATATTCGGGAGAAAAGCTGGGGCGATCGCACCCAATCCCTCTCCACTCTTTTAGCCGTGCACACTGCCCCCAATCTGCACCAGTCCGTCCCTCTAGAGTTCCGCTCCTTTACAGAACTGGCAGAACTGCGCCAAAACTCTCGCCAGCAGGGAGCCGAGGGGCTGGTGGTAAAGGCGATCGACAGCCCCTACCTGGTGGGCCGCAAGCGCGGCTACTGGTGGAAGTACAAAGTTGAGCCTATGAGCCTCGACGCGGTGCTGATCTACGCCCAGGCGGGCAGCGGCAAGCGGGCCAACCTGTTCACTGACTACACCTTTGCGCTGTGGCAGGGCGACACCCTAGTACCCTTCGCCAAAGCCTATAGCGGGTTGGACAACGCCGAAATCGACGCGTTAGATAAGTGGATTCGCCGCCACACGACGGAGCGGTTTGGGCCAGTGCGATCGGTGGAGCCGATTCACGTCTTTGAGATTGGCTTTGAGGGCATTGCAAAATCGACTCGTCACAAGTCGGGCATTTCGGTGCGCTTTCCCCGCATTTTGCGCTGGCGGAAGGATAAACCTGCGATCGAAGCCGATACGCTGGAGTCGGCCAAGGAGTTGCTAGCATTCTTTCAATAAAGGCCCCACCCCTAGTACTGCATGGCAGAAAAAGACCTACCATTAAGGCGTAGGGTATAAGAGGATACTCCTGATGCCAAGACTGACTGCAGCCCCCATCACCTTAACTGCGTCAGAGCAGGCAGAACTCGAGACACTCGTCAGCCGACCGAGCACTGCTCAGCAGCTCACGCGGCGAGCGCAGATCATTCTGCGGGCGAGCCGGGGTGAAGGGCACGGCCAAATATTGCAAGAGATGGGTATCAGCAAAGACATGAGTCGGCTGTGGCGGACTCGCTGGATCGAAGTCAGTGCCCGAGGGAGCCGGTGATTGAGCAGCTGCGGGATACCCCCCGACCGGGAGCGCCCGCCACCTTTAGCTTGGAGCAAATCACGCAACTCTATGCCCTGGCCTGCGCACCGCCTGAGCAATACGCACGACCCATCAGCCATTGGAGTCCTCGGGAATGGCCGACGAACTGGTGAAGCAGGGTATCGTTGAGCAGATTAGTGAACGCCATGTCGGGCGATTGTTAGCCGAAGCAGAACTGAAACCGCACTAGAGCCGTTACTGGCTCCATCCCGCCCCGACAATGAGTTTGCCACCAAAGTCACTGACATCTGCGAAGTCTACGAGCAGGCTATCGAACGGGCGGAGCAGGGAGAAGTGACCCTTAGCCTAGACGAAATGACGGGGATTCAAACCCTAGGGCGTGCCATGTCGACTCTACCGATGAAGCCAGGGCGACCTGAGAAAGCGGAGTTCGAGTATATCCGTCATGGCACCCAGACCTTGATTGTGTCGTTCAATCTAGCGACTGGGCGCATTGACCATCCCAGCGTCGGTGACACCCGCACCGAATCCGATTTGGCGGCTCACCTGAGTGCGTTGATAGCCCAGCATGCCAATGCAGCCAAACTCCATCTGGTCATGGACTGTCTCAATACCCATCAGTCTGAGGCGGTGGTGCGCCTGGTGGCGGCCCTTGAGCTTGAGCCTATCGAGTTGGGACAGAAGGGCAAATCTGGCATCTTGCAGTCGATGGCCACTCGCGCCGCCTTTCTGCGCAATCCACACCATCGCCTCGTCGTGCATTTCACGCCCAAGCATTGCTCCTGGCTCACTCAAATCGAAATCTGGTTCAGCATCCTGGTGCGCAAGTTGCTGCGCCGGGGCGACTTTACCAGTCAAGCTGATACCGATTCTCTATGAGGTAAGGCAGAATAGAGGAGTAGTGCATTCAAGCATGAAGGATGGCTCGTCCGCTGAAGTTCAAGGTTCATGAAAGTGCAGACTACCTCCTCAAAAGCCTGCGCCAAGCCCGAAGTGCCGCTCAAGCGGAGCG
>QBLT01000207.1 GCA_003249105.1 Leptolyngbya sp.
CTTTGATGACCGCTCCATCTTTACGGCGGCAGGACTCTGGAACTTTTATCTGATGACGACTTAAAAGAGGGAGCAGGGAGGACGCCTTTGAAAAATCTGGCTAAGTACTATTTCACAACAAGTCTATTGGTTAATACTACAGAGGCAACATCCATCATCTCAGGGGAAGAACAACACAGGTCTCTCATACCATAATGGATGATTATTTGCTTGGGCTACTCTTAGACTCAATACCGGCAAAGTCGGCCAATCGCTGGAGCTTTTGGCAGGCGACCTGGCGACTGCGGCTATTGGGCTTCCACCGATCCACCACATCATCCAAAAGAAGAGGCGTTAGTTTTGCTGTTGGTGGTAACCATTTGAATGCCGGGTACCAAAACTGTTCTCGCCAGCGCAGCGCAATGGCGTCTTCATCGCCCTCCTGCTGCTTTTGCCAGTCCTGCTGAAAGCGGTTGATCCAGGCCTGGCAGGTTTCGCTGTTCTCTTTAGTGTCGGGCTCAACTTCGCGCCAGTCAAAGCGCTTCTGGGCAAGTAGCGCCCCCAGGCGAAAGGCCTCTGCCTCGGCGTACTCAATGCCCGCGGGGTTGGCGTAGACTCCCAAGGTGATGAACTGCTGCTTAGGCCGAGTCTCCTTGCTGTCTGGTCGGGGTGGGAGGGTGCCCCGCAGCGACAGCTTCTCGCCGCGCTGGTAGAGCCTCAACCCCATCTGAGCCGCGTCTAACCGTTGATTGGCCGCTTCCACCGTCAGCGCTTTTCGTCCCATGGCGAGCTAGCTCCTGATCTAAATTTGATCTAGAAATGCCTCCGTTTATTCTAGTTCAGCCCCATTCAGTCAGTTCTGGCGATGCCGGAAGCAACCGTCTGAAAAGGCCTGAGGGCTTGGGTTTCCTGTATGGGCGATACTGGACTCGAACCAGTGACATCCTGCTTGTAAGGCAGGCGCTCTACCAACTGAGCTAATCGCCCGTGCTGCATTCGCAGTTTTATATCTTAGCAGAGGATAGGGACTGTTTGAGCGATCGCCCTATAAACTTCCTCCCAATTCGTAGACCTTCTCACTCGTCAAAGCCGTCTGCTGTTGGTTCAGAGCTTTACTAGTTCGATTGGACTCTGCATAGCCTAATGCTGATCTTCAAAGTATTGATACCACACCCAGTTTCCCGCTACGGTTAGCGCCAGGATGGCCCCACCACCGACCCAGCCCAGGGTTGGGTTGTAGCCGCTGCGAGTGAGATTGGTCATCCACAGGTGGGTGAGATCGTTGCCCACTAGCCCATCGGCGATCGCCGGAAAGAGATACATCATGGCCGCTCCCACCAGCAGCCAACCCACCATGGAAACCAGCAGGAAGATAGTTTTTGCGGTTGATTGAGTGCCAATCATAGTTTCACCAAGTCCTCAGCGTTCCATGTCTTCTAGCGCTTTAGGCACTGCGGCGGTCAGTACCTCGCAGCCGGCTTCGTTCACCAGCACATCGTCTTCGATGCGAATGCCGATGCCCCGCCAGCGATCGTCGATCTGGGGCTGCCCCTCTACCGGTTCATAGGTGGGGGAAATGTAGATGCCCGGCTCGACGGTGACCACGTTGCCGACTTCAAAGGGCTTCCAGGTTTTGTCGGGGTTGCGTAGAATGCCCGCATCGTGGACGTCTAGCCCCAAAAAGTGGCCGGTGCCGTGCATGAAGAAGGCCTTGTGCTTCTTCTCTTCGATCAGAGTGTCTACGTTGCCCGCCAGCAGGCCCAGCTCCACTAGCCCTTCGGTGATCGTGCGGGTGGCGGCGTCGTGGAATTCATTGAAGGGGGCACCGGGTTTGACGGCGGCGATCGCCCTCACCTGCGCCTCTAGCACCAGCTCATACAAAATTCGCTGCTCGTCACTAAAGCGTCCCCCCACCGGAAAGGTGCGGGTGATGTCGGCGTTGTAATAGTCGTAAGCGCAGCCCGCGTCGATCAGCAGCAGGTCGCCCTCCTGCATCTGGCAGTTGTTCTCAACGTAGTGCAGAATGCAGGCGTTGGCCCCTGAAGCCACAATCGAGGTATAAGCTGGCCCCATCGCTCCCTCTAAACGAAAGATGTGCTCCATCTCCGCCTGAATTTCGTACTCAAAGCGACCGGGGCGGGTGATGTCGCGGGCGTGGTTGTGGGCTTTGGCGGCGATCGCGATCGCCCTTCGCAACGAATCTAGCTCCTCTGCCGACTTCACTCGCCGCAGGGTCTGCATCATCAGGGTGGCGTCTTCGATGGCGACTGGGCCGGTACCGCGCTTGTAGTAGGTGGCCAGCAGCCGCTGCCAGTGGCGCATCACCCTGTTGTTCAGGGCCTGGTCGTGGCCAAAGTGGTAGTAGAGGCGATCGGCCTTTTCTAGGTACTTATGCAGGTGTTCGTCGAGTTCGCCAATGGGGTAGACCTCATCGGCCCCAAAGCGCTCCTTAGCCAGATCTACCCCGACCCGATAGCCCGACCAGGTTTCTTTTTCGGGATCCTTCGGTCGCACAAACAGCACAAACTTGTGCTCGTCGTGGTGGGGGGCCAACACCGCCACCGCCCCCGGCTCGTTAAACCCAGTCAGGTAGTAAAAATTGCTGTCCTGACGAAAGGGGTAGTCTACGTCATTGTGCATCACCGCTGGCGGGGCGCTGGCAAAAACGGCGGTGCCGCCCCCAATGAGGTCCATGGCACGCTGACGGCGGTGGGCGTAGGAGGAGGTCATGGCGGAGGGGAAATTGAATAAGGGGGTGGCGATCGGGTTTCTGTTGTAAATGCTAAGAGATATTAGCCTTCACCGCAGAAACCCGTGCCCTGGGCCTGTGCACTGGGCCTGTGCTCTGGGCCGGTTTCTGGGGCTAAGCTCTGGGGTATTGGTAAACCTGAATACGCATGCCCTGACCGGGCAGATCGTTGGGTCGCACGCCCAAAGAACCGCTGGCGGCGCGAGTTACCGGGGTGCCCTGCATCAGACTTAAAAACTCGTCCACCGGGGAGAGTTCGCAGCTTTCGCCAGCAACAGTGGTCAAATAGTGGGTCGGGATTGCAATTTTAGGCTTTAGCACCTGCACGGCTTGCACCGCCTCGGCGGCAGTGTAGGCCTTGGGGCCACCACCCACGGGCACCAGCATGACATCTGGACGACCCAACAAAATCTGTTCCTCAACCCCCAGCGGGGCAGCAGCTCCGCCCATGTGGACAATGGTGACGCCGCCCTGGGTCCACTTCCACACGGTGTTGTTGCCGAAGCGCCGTCCACCCTGGCGATCGTGGGGGGTAATAATGCCCTGCACCCGCAGATTTTCAAAGTCATAAACGCCAGGATCGGTGAGTACGCGGGGTTGGTTGGGTAGCTCGTCGAGGTAACCTTCGTCAAACAAGCGGCTGCTGATCATCACCAGGTCGGCGGGCACTGCTGGAGAGGGGAAGCCAGCGGTGCAACCAATGCGGCGAAAAGGGTTGACCAAAATGCGTCGCCCGCCACCAGTGAAGAGAAAGGCCGTATGGCCCAGGCTGCGAATGGTGACGCCTGCGCTCTGAGCCTGGACTGCGGAGCCGACTAGCCCTAGCCCCAGGGTGGCCCCCAATCCTGCCCCTGCGTAACCCAGTAGTTGTCGCCGTTTCATTGCACTCTTACTCCCGCACGTATAGCTTTGGCTAGCCTAGTGTAGACCGCAAACCACCAGTTTATTGCCCCATTTTGCGCCAGCCATAGAACTGGACGTACTAAGTTTGGATTTTGGATTGGGCAGTTTTAGATTGGCCGATACCCAAGGGTGGGTAGGGTGCATTAGCGGCCCTCACCCCTGCGCTCCCCAGGCTAACCCTGGGCCGCAATGCACCGCTTACAGTAGCGGGGATCTCGATTAGCAGTAGTAGCTGGTGGGCAGTGCCCACCCTACATGGCTCTGGCCTAGCGGATGCTTAGCTCGGGGCTTGTCTGGCCGCTGACGATCGCATCATCCACGCCATAATCCTCCGCCACCAGCCGCGCCGTCATCTTGGCCGACATCATTACGCTGGGGGTACCCGCGCCGGGCTGGGTACCGGCCCCCACCAGGTAGAGGCCGTTGATGTCTTCGCTGCGGTTGTGGGGCCGGAAAAAGGCCGACTGCACCAGCAAAGGCTCCAGGCCAAAGGCATTGCCCGCGTAGGCATCGAGGGTGTTTTCAAAGTAGTCAGGGGTGATGTAGCTGTGACACACCAGCCGCTCTCGCAGGTTGGGCAGGTAGCCACGCTCGTCGAGGAAGTCAAAGACGATGTCACGCAGGCGATCGCCCATCTCGTTCCAGTCAATCCCAGACTTGTTGTTGGGCATCGGCAGCAGGGTGTAGGCGGCGTGATGTCCGGGCGGAGCCAGGGAGGGGTCTGTCAAGCTGGGCAGATGCAGGTACTGGGAGAAATCTTTGGGGAAGATCTTGCGGCCAAAGATATCCTTCAGCAGCTCTTCGTAGCGGGGGCCGAGGATGATGGTGTGGTGGCGCAGTTTCTCAGTTTCGTTACCGTCGGCCTTAAAGCCAAAGTAGATCACAAACACCGACATCGACTGCTGGCTCAGCTTCACCCGGAGGTCGCTGTTCCAGAAGCGGTACTGGGGCTCGATCAGCTTGCCGTAGGTGGTGGCCCAGTCAGCGTTAGAGACCACCAGGTCGGCGTTCATTGCATAGCCGTCGCCGAGGGTGACGCCCGTGGTGACCTTCTTGCCGTCCTTGCGGGTGACGTTGATTTTAGTAACGGGGGCGTTGTACCTAATTTTGCCGCCCAGATCCTCAAACTTTTTCACAAAGCCCTGTACCAGCGCCCCGGTGCCGCCCATGGCGAAGTGAATGCCCCAGGTTTTTTCCACAAAGTGAATCATGGCGTAGATAGCGGGCACCGATAGGGGGTTGCCGCCCACCAGCAGCGGCTCGAAGGTGAACACCTGGCGCAACTTGTCGCTCTTAAAGTAGCGGCTGCTAAAGCGGAATAGGTTGCGCACAGCGTCGAGCTTGAGTAGGTCGGGGGCCACCTTAAGCATGGTGCCGACGTCGCCAAAGTGGGTGTAGCCCAGCTCTAAAAAACCGCGCTCGAAAATGGCGCGCGACTGCTCGTGGAAGCGTTGGTAGCCTTCTAAATCCCCCGGTTCGCCCAGGGCCAGGATTTGCTCGTGGGTGTGGGCCTCGTCACCGTCGTAGTCAAAAAAGGTGCCGTCGTCGAAGTAGATACGGTAAAAGGGCAGAATCGGGACGATCTGCACATAGCGGCTGGTGTTGGGACCGCCCGAAACCCCTTCTTTAATGCGCTTGTTCTCGTCAACGATGGTGGAGGGGAAATCTTCGGCGGTCAGGTTGGCGCGATCGCGCTCCAGGGAGAACAATTCCTCAATAAAGTGGGGCACCGTGATCACCGTCGGCCCCATGTCGAAGGTAAAACCCTGCTCGCGGCGCACGTAGGCCCGACCACCAGGGGCGTCTAGCGCCTCAACGATGGTGGTGTCAAACCCCAGGCTTTGCAGGCGAATGCCCATGGATAGCCCGCCTACCCCAGCCCCAATCACGATCGCCTGTTTCCGGCCCATGGTCGACTCCTGAGAGATCTGTTACAAACGTTAATAACGTGTTCGTATTCTACTACTGCTGGTTAACCTCGCGCTGCGAACAGACGGGCTACCTCGCAGGTAAATCCCGGTAGCAGGTCTGAGGTAATCGTGTCCTGGGCTAAAAGGGTTGTGGTCAAGGTCAGCTGAGCCTGCTCGCGACGGTAGATCTCAATGCGCTGGGCGGTGCGATCCACAATCCAGTATTCCAAGACACCTTGAATAGAGTAGAGCTTGAGTTTGGCAGAACGGTCGCGCTCTTCATTGGCTTTGCCCGGCGACAACACCTCCACCGCCAACTCTGGCGCTCCTTGGAAGTGACCTGCCTCATCTTGAATTTGGGTCATGCGATCGGTACTTGCCCAGACCACATCGGGAGAAACATTGTCGGCATCAGAGAAAATTAGCCCAGGCATAATGGACGCCTCGCCTTGGCCAGAACTGAATGCCCAGTTATCCAACGCAGCAAAAATACGGCCAGCTAGCTGCTGATGCTTATGGTGGGGCGATCGCGTCACAAACAGCTCTCCGTCGATAATTTCGTAGCGAACCCACTCATTTTCAGGTAGCGCTTCGATGTCTTTGGTGGTCCAGCGAACTGGGCTTTTGGCAACGCTCATAGCTGAGAACCCCGGAAAAGCTGTGACTTTAATTGTAGCTGCGGGTCGGCTTAGAGGCAGATGTGCACTCAACAGCAGAGAACTCAGCCAGGTTCTGCACAGGGAGCCTATGAAACTACCGTCCTAGTGGTGGGCACAGCCCACCCTACGCTGCGACCGGTATAGGCAGCGACACCTCAAGCTGCGATAGGCACTGGCAGTGACACCAAAAAGTTCCGCAGAATTTGCAGGCCCGACTCGGTGAGAATGCTTTCGGGATGAAACTGCACCCCTTGCAGGTGGGGGTAGTCGCGGTGTTGCACACCCATAATGGTGCCATCCTCGACCCAGGCGGTGATTTCGAGGGTCTCGGGGCAGGTGGGGCGATCGATCACCAGGCTGTGGTAGCGGGTGGCCTGAAAAGGGTTCTCTAAACCGGCAAATACACCCTGGCCGGTGTGGAAGACTGGAGAGGTTTTGCCGTGCATGAGTTCGGCCGCTCGCACCACATTGCCCCCAAACACCTGGCCCATGCTCTGGTGCCCCAGGCACACGCCGAGGATGGGCAGGGTGGGGCCAAGCTTTTCGATGATCTCCAGCGAAACCCCTGAGTCGTCGGGGGTGCCGGGGCCGGGGGAGATGACGATGCCGTCGGGCTTGAGCGCGGTAATCTCATCTACTGTGATCTCGTCGTTGCGAAACACCCGCAGGTCGCTCGCCACCGGTAGCTCGGCTCCCAGTTCGCCCAGATACTGCACCAGGTTGTAGGTAAAGCTGTCGTAGTTGTCGATGACCAAAATCATGGGCGCAGGCAGAATGGGGTTTAGAAAGCTGAGGCTAAAACAACTGAGGTTGCAAGAGTTGCCACAGCGGCGGCAGCAGCAGGCAGGCAGCCACCGACACCGAAATCAGCGCTGAGATGAGTACAGCGGCGGCGGCGCAGTCTTTGGCGATCTTAGCGAGTTCGTGGTAAGTCTGCTCGACGGTTAGGTCAACCACCGACTCTAGGGCGGTGTTGATCAGCTCCATGGTGAGCACGATGCCGCAGGTGAGGATGATGACCGCCAGTTCTACTGGGGCAAGGCTGAGGGCGATCGCCAAACTGACCGCAAAGCTACCGACCACTACGTGAATGCGAAAGTTGCGCTGGGTGCGAAAGGCATAGGCTACCCCTTGCCAGGCATATTTGAAACTGACTAATAAATTTGTAGCCACCCGCCATGAGAGCGATCGGTTGACCGGGCTGAGGTTAGCCTCCGGTACCGACACCACCGTCTCAGATTTTTCGCTATAGAGGGTCATAGATAAATACTGATAGAAGCCATTGGGCGATATGCCCCTATACCGTACCTTGGAGAGCGAATCAGGGCTAATTTAGCCTACTTTTTCAGACTTTAACCCAGCGGCAGCGAGCAATTCGCTCTGTTTGTCGAGCATTGCCACCAGGCTAGGGTCATCGGGGTGATCCCAGCCCAGCAGGTGCAAAAATCCGTGGGCGGCTAGCCAGGCTGTCTCCCAACGCAAAGAGTGACCGGCTTCGGCGGCTTGGCGGGCAGCGGTATCGAGGGAAATAATAATGTCGCCCAGATAGAGAGGCTCTGTAGCTAAAATTTCGTCTATTTGAGGAAAGTCGGTTTCAAGCGCGGCGAAGGAGAGCACATCGGTGGGCTGGTCGAGCTGGCGAAACTGGTGGTTGAGGGCGGCGATCGCCCCATCGGTGGTCAGCTTTAGCGATAGCTCATAGGCTCCGATTGGCGACCCCTCCAAGGCCATCTGCTGGCCCCACTGGGTGAACCAGGTCTCCCACTCGTCGGCGGATATCACCTCAGCCTCGGGGTGATCTAGGTCTAGGGCCACCTCTAGGGTAGGCACAGGAGACATAGTTGCAGCCATAGGGTTAACGGGTCAGGTAGGCTAGGCCCACCAGCAGGCTTAGCAGTGCAGTTACGGTCAGGGAGAAGTGAAACAGCGACTTGCCGCCCTTTTTAACCATGTTGCGCATGGCCAGTTTGACAAAGCTGGGGGGTGCTTCAGCAGAGGCGGTCGGTGAGGGCTGAGGGGCGGCTGGGTCTAGGATGGGTTGCTCTTGGCTCATGGCAAACGTCGCAGTGCAGATGGCTCTAATGTACCGGGTTTTCTAGGTGGGTAGCGTGGGGAAACTATTAGTAAGGAGTCGCCCCGGTTGCCGACTTCATCGGAATGACGCCCCTGCCCTAAACCGCCTGCTCTTGCAGCACCTGGTTTTCCTGGCGCAGATACGCCTGGATGAAGGCTTCGAGATCTCCGGCCATGACGTCCTCAATCGCTGTTGTCTCAACCCCCGTACGCAGGTCTTTGACCAGCTGGTAGGGATGAAACACATAATTGCGAATCTGAGCGCCCCAGCTGGCTTCGACCATGTCGCCGCGAATTTCGGCGATCGCCTTAGCCTGCTGTTCTTGGGCAATAATCAGCAGCTTGGCCTTAAGGATAATCATGGCCTTTTCGCGGTTTTGTAGCTGCGATCGCTCCTGGGTGCAGCGCACCGAAATGCCCGTGGGCAGGTGGGTAATACGCACTGCCGTCTCTACCTTGTTGACGTTTTGCC
>QBLT01000208.1 GCA_003249105.1 Leptolyngbya sp.
CCTACCCCCTACCCCCTACTCCCTACTCCGCCACGTCTCTATCCAACTGCCGCTGCTCCTTCGCCAGAGCCATCTCGGTAGCCATTTCTCGGCCTAAAAAGTAGTTCAAGAAGGTGCGGATGACGGCAATCAGGGCCAGTTTGATCAGGTCTTGGGTGGTGGGAGCTACGGTGGTGGAGAGAATGTCGGCCCCCAGCTGAAACTCCAGGGCCAGGGCCAGCCACAGCCCAAACCTCAGCCGCACCTGATTGAAGGGAAACTCGTCGCCCCGGTGCCGCTGGGTCAAGCGGGTGGCTAGGAGGGCTGCTTTAAACAGCCCGACCACGACGCACAGCACCGAAATTGCCTCCAGGCAAAACGTGGTGAGGAGGACAATCTCTTCTAGCAGCTGTTCTAAAGGCTCAACCACGGCAACCGACCCCTACTCAAACCTCAAGATTATCAGGATGGCTGCTGGTGTCGGTATTGGGCGATCGCTAGGCAATATTCACCACGGAGGCGAGATCGTCTAAAAAGGCGAGGGGATTAGCCATAGTGGCGGCAAAGCCGAGAATGCCGCGATCGCGGTGCTCATACAGCAAATTCCCCTGGCGATCAAACAAGAAGGTGCCGCCCCGCTGGGTGAGATAGGCGGCGTTGGGCACGTAGGTGCTCCAGTTGCTCAGCACCTCGGTCATATTGCGCAGGCGCAGGGTGGCTAGCTCTATGGGGCGTTGAAAGCCGCTGCCCCCAACCAGGTTAAAGGCCTTGCCGGTCAGCGGCGGCAGGGGCCCGGCTTTGACCACTTCGTCGTCACCGATGAGCTGGGGTGCCGTGCGATCGCCCGTATAGCCCCGCAGCACCTCGAGCAGCGTGCCTGGGCTGGCAATGCCCGCGCACATCAGCATCAGATTGAGCCAGGCGGCCTGGCCTGGCTTCAGCCCCGGTGGGTTGAGGGTTAGCCCCCGGTATAGGCCCAGCTCGCGGTGCAGGGCGGCGGTTTCATCGACAAACAGTGATGTGGCGGGGAACCCGGTGTAATCGCAAAATTTTTGGCCGGAGGCGCGATCGCCAATGCCCACCGCCCGCACGGTAATTCCCCGCTGGTGCAGGGTGTCGGCCGCTCGCTGCAACCACCAGGCGTACTCTAAACTGTCAAAGTCGCCCAGTTGGGGCCACACCAGCACCAAAATTTGGGCGGCTCCCTCACAGCCTCTCAGCAGAGGAGCTGTCTCTCCATCGCTCACCCGCTGCCGCTGGGTCTGGGCCAAGATCTCGTAGCTGCTCATGGGGTTCTTCCTGGGGCGATCGCTTTAAAACGCTGTTCTGGGTGGTGGGCAGTGCCCACCCTACGGCAGCACATTTAACTCTGTGCTCTATTCAAAGCCGCGATCGCGCCAGGGAGTTGGGTCTACACACACCCCATGGACATACAGCCCCCAGTGCAGGTGCGGTCCGGTGGCCGCGCCAGTATTCCCCACGGCTCCGACCACCTGCCCCGGCTGCACCATGGCCCCTTCGGCTACGTCGATGCGGCTGAGGTGAATCATGATGCTGAGCACCCCCTGGCCGTGGTCGATGCCGACGGTGTTGCCGTGCAGCTCAAACCCGTCGGACACACGCCCCACTAGGGCAATGCGGCCAGCGGCGGGAGCTACCACGGGCGAGCCGGTGGGAGAGGCGTAGTCGAGGCCCCGGTGGTAGTAATCTTGGGCAAAAACGCCGTTGTAGTAGCGGCGCACGCCGTACTGGGTGCTGGTGCGGCCCTGGTTGGGGCGCACCATAGGCCCATTCCAGTAGCGCTCGGGGCTGACGATGTTCTTAAACGCCGCCACTCGGTCGAACTCGTGCTGGGTGCCCAGGTCGCTTTGGCTCGGCGACAGGGTAATGCGCTGGGTGGGGAAGTTGCGGTTTTTGAGCCCTACCGCCAGGTTGCGGGTCTCTTCTGTGCCGATCACCCGAATCACCATGCGACCGGGAGGGTTTAGCGGGCTGGTGGGCACCAGCGCCCGAAAGCGATTGCCGCCGATGGGGAAGGTGGGATATTCAAGGCTGTCGTTGACCGTCACCTTGGGGGGCGTTGAAGCAGACGGACTGCCAGGAATGACGATGACGGAGATGGTGTCGCCCAGCTCTGGGGCGGTGGGGTTGAGCACCACCTCGTAGGCCTGGGCCGGGCGGCTCAGCAGCACTGCTACAGAGCCAGCGGCGGTGGCGGCCAACAGCGATCGCCGGGTCAGCAAACGGGGGTCTCGGTTCGGCTCCATGGCTCCGTCCTCTATCGATGGTTCCTATAGTAGACGCTGCCTTGAAGCGGAAGATCCCAAACCATTGAATCATCCCTTCAATAAGACGGTGGTTAGGATCAGCCTATTCTTCGTTTGCCTTAGCGTCTTTAACAGCCGCGTAGAAGAACACCCCGACCAGCGGCACGCAGAGACCCAGGATAACCGTGGTCGGCACCGTACCCCAGTCGGGGCTACCGGAAGATAGCTCAAAGATCGAGCCCACTGCGGCGATCGCAGCAATACAGGAACCAGCTAGCAACAGGCCACTCTTGGGGGTCACAGGGTTTCTCCTAAACGGCTAAGGGGCCAAGCTCCTGGCCCTAACGAGGCAGCATACCACGGCCCCAAAGCGATTATTAGGCCACGATCGGCTGCACATCTTTGGCGTAAAAGCCGTTCTTTTTCAGTTCTTGGTTGAGGGCCAGGGCGTTCTCAACCCGGTCCACAAACAGCACCCCGGCGAGGTGATCCATCTCATGGAGAATGCAGCGGGCCAGCAGCTCGTTGGCCTGAAGTTTTTTGGGGCGACCGTTCTCGTCTTTGTAGGCAACTTCTAGGGCTGCTGGGCGAACCACATCAAGGTAGACGCCAGGAATGCTAAGGCAGCCCTCCTGCCCAGTGGCGATGTCTTTGGAGACTTTGACGATTTGGGGATTGATCAGCACCAGGGGCTGGCTGGCCGCGTTCTCAGGATCAATATCGACGACTAGCAGCTGCTTATTGACCGCCACCTGGGGAGCCGCCAAGCCAATGCCATCGGCGCTGTACATGGTTTGCAGCATTTCCTTCACCAGGGCGCGAATCTCGTCGTCGACCTTGGCCACTCGCTTGGCGGGCTGGCGCAGCACGCGATCGCCCAGGGTGTGAATTTCCAGAGGCGGCTGCTTGAGCTTGGTTTTTTCGACTTGAATGGCGGCGGGCATAGGGATGGGTTCCAGGGTTATAGCGTTATGGTATCTATCCTAACAACACAGACTCACTTCGACATAGCGGTTAACCGCAGCTGGGTCAGTCTCCCTCGGGCAAAATGGGTTTGGCCTCAACGGTGACATCCACCGCCGTGATGTCAATCGTGCCTTCCTCTGCCACCCGCGAGAACCCGTCAATCTCGGCGTGCAGCGGGGTGCCACAGTTGAGGCAGCGGGTGTCGGCCCCCTTGATGCCGGTCTGTGGGGTAGAACACACCGGGCAGGCAGCCTGCACTAGGTTGCGCCGCAGCCAAAACCGCAGACCAATAAACCCCAGCACCGGAGCCGCCAGCAGCAGCACCACCAGCACCGCCAGCGATTTCACCAGCCAGCCCAGGCCGACGGCCCCCAGCAGCCAGACCACCCCAATCAGGGTGAGCCAGCAGCCCAGGCCCGAAAAGTTAATTTGAACTTGTTTAGAGCTATTTGGGTTCACAGGGGCATTCTCCGCACGGCACCGGTAGGGGCTGAAAACGTCTGGGTCAGGCCCTAACCTTAGTTTTCTATTCTATCGCTACGCTACCGAATAGCTGGCTAGAGCCCGCTCCAGGTGTTGGGCTAGGGCCGCAGTCCCAAAGGCCTCCAGAACCTCCTGCCGCAGCCACGCCCCCTGGCAGCGAGGGTCGTGGCCTGCCAGCATTTCAATGCAGGCAGCGGCGACGGCCTGGGGATCGCGGTGGGGCACTCGCCAGCCGAGGCGTCCGTCTTGCAAGGGGTCAGCGGAGCCATCCTGGTTACCGGAGAGTACCGGCAAACCACAGGCCATCGCCTCCAGGTACACAATGCCAAAGCCCTCCTGGGAGGGCATGACGTAGGCGTCAGCCAGGCGGTAGTGGGCGACCAGGGCCTCGGTGGGCACAAAACCGGCAAACACGACGCGATCGCGCACCCCCATCTCCTCGGCCAACGCCGCCAGCCGGGGCTGGTCATCGCCTCGGCCAATCACCAGGTACTTCACCGTGGGCACGGCGGCGGCAATGGCAGGAAGTGCCCGAATCGTCACATCCACGCCCTTGTAGATATCCCCCGACCACAGACGGGCGACGGTCATCAGCACCCGGCAGTCGGCCAGGCCGTAGGCCTCCACCAGAGCTGGGTCGGCAGGGCCTGGGCTAAAGCGATCGCCATCGACCGCGCAGGGAACCATGAACGCCCTGGCCGGGTCTAGACCATTGGCGGTGCAGGCGCGATCGCGGCTGTAGCGGCTGATGACCCAAATCCAGTCAGCCTGACGCAGCGCCTGTTGCTCTCGCTCAGGCAGCGGTTCCCACACCTCCTTGCCGTAGAGCACTACCGTGTAGGGCAGCCTGAGCCAGCGGCAGAGGGTCGAGACCAGTGGCAGCAGCAGCACGTGGCCACAAACCACCTGCCGCGGTCTATGGAGAGTCAGATGCTGTAGTAGTGCCGCCACCAGCCGGACACGCCCTATCGCTGGCGACACCGATGCCAGATAGTGAAATCGCAGGGGGAAGCGATCGTAGGGGTTGAGGCAGTCTGGCCCATCCCGCAGCAAAAAAACATCGGCGGGGGCAGGGTGAGGCTGTTCTAGGTAAGCCGCCAAAACATCCTTTACGTAGGACTGAATGCCCCCCTCCCAGGAAAAAATTTCGAGGAAGACAAAGGCCAGCGATCCCTGGGCTTCATGGGCAGAGCCTGGGGAAATTTCAGCTGACATGTTCCCAGTGGGCTCGTAGGCAGCGGGTAGGTTGGTGGTTAAACCCATGGAAGAAAATAGCCCAACAGACGCCAAGTGCCCCTAGGCTACCCAAAACACTGCTCTAGGCTAAGGATTCTCTCGGCCTGGGAATGTCGGGTCTAGCAGGTCGGGAAAGTACCGTACTTAACGATGGATAGGCAGTTGCGGCCATCCTTTGAGCGGTGGTAGGTCACCTTGTCGGCCAGGCGGCGCAGCAAAAACCAGCCGTAGCCACTCTCTAGCAGTTCACCGGGTTGGGGTTCGGGTAGTAGCTCTGGGTTGAAGGGGCCACCGTGATCCCAGATGCGAATTTCGACGCAGTCGGCGGCCAGGGAGAGGTCGATGTCAATGTCGGTGTCGGCGGGCAGGTGGGCGTGGGCGTGGCGCACCGCGTTGGTAAAGCCTTCGGTGAGGGCCAGGGCGAGGCGATCGCAGTGGTTGCTCACCCAGGCCGAATCCCCCTCTAGGGAGCGGCAGGTGTCCCGAAACCAGCGCTGCACCTGGGCCACTACATCTAGCTTGCTGGCTACCTGTAGGTGTTCTTGTCTGGGTTCTTGTCTGGTGCCCACCCGTGCCATAGCCACTCCTGTATCAACGCCTACCAGAGCTCCCTAAATGTAGCTTAGCGAAAGAGTACGCTCCCAGCAAAAAGACCTGCGTAAAACGATACAGTTCTACGCAGGTCTTGCATGGTGGCTAGAGTTAGCCGCTTAAAACAGGCCCAGGGTCAACGATTCCTGAATGGGGAAGGTAGCCCCAATACCCAGCCACAGGGTCACAGCCGTGCCAAATAGGAACACGGTGGTGGCCAAGGGACGGCGGAAGGGATTTTGGAACTTGTTGATGCTCTCAATAAAGGGCACCAGCATTAGCCCCAGGGGAATAGCGGTCATCGCGCCAATACCCAGCAGCTTGCTCGGCACAATCCGCAGAATCTGGAAGGTGGGGTACAAGTACCACTCAGGCAGAATTTCTAGGGGGGTGGCAAAGGGGTCAGCGGGCTCACCCACCAGGGCGGGGTCTAGCACCGCTAGGCCAACGCAGCAGGCAATAGTGCCCAAAATTACTACGGGAAAAATGTAGAGCAGGTCATTGGGCCAGGCGGGCTCACCGTAGTAATTGTGGCCCATGCCCTGCTTGAGCAGGTCTCTTAACTTAGGATCGCTTAGATCCGGCTTCTTAATGGTTGCCATTGAAAAAACTTCTCCTGTTACAGCCAGTTGGGCCACGCCCAAAGTCTAAACTATTCAGCCAGGGCAATCGGTGTAGCCGAAACCAAACGTCATGCCCAAAAACACTACCTCCAGGAGCCTGCCTGAGCAACGGCTCCCCTCGCATTCCAGACCCTAGAGGGGGCCAGAAATGCCCTGCTTTCGAATCATCAGGAAGTGGAGCAGCATGAACACCGCGATCGCCCAGGGCAGAACGAAGGTGTGCAGGCTGTAGAAACGGGTTAGCGTCGATTGCCCAACGGCCTCGCCGCCGCGCATCAGCTCAACCACGGTAGAGCCCACTACAGGAATGGCACCGGGCACCCCAGACACAATCTTCACCGCCCAGTAGCCCACCTGATCCCAAGGAAGGGAGTAGCCGGTAACGCCAAAGGTCACAGTGATAACGGCCAGCACCACGCCGGTTACCCAGGTCAGCTCACGGGGCTTCTTGAAGCCGCCGGTGAGGTAAACCCGAAACACGTGGAGAATCATCATCAGCACCATCATGCTGGCGGACCAGCGGTGGATAGACCGAATCAGCCAGCCGAAGTTGACGTCGGTCATCAGGTACTGCACAGAACTGAATGCTTCAGTGACCGTGGGCTTGTAGTAAAAGGTCATCGCAAACCCAGTGGCAAACTGGATCAGGAAGCAGGTCAGGGTAATGCCACCCAGGCAATAGAAAATATTGACGTGGGGCGGCACATACTTGCTAGAGATGTCATCGGCCAGGGCCTGAATCTCTAGCCGCTCGTTAAACCATTGGAAGGCCTTAGAGTCGGTAACTTGCTTAGTAAACATGAAGCGGGTAACTCTATATATCAATAATTGCCGTCAATGAAAAATGTAACATAGCCGTAATGGCAACGCTAAATTCTCTGCCTTAAATTCTAAGGCCTGGAATGCATCCTGCCATCCCCAGAATAGGCAACTCGGGCGAAAGGCTCACCCCAGGCCCACGCCAGCTTTGGAAGATAAATTAGACCCCTGTCATAATTTCGCAACATTCCGTTACATTGCCTTGATGGTGACAACGTAGAGCCATCTGAGCAACTGCTCACTACGAAGCTCGACAACCTGGTAGGGAAACGCTATCTCTGCCAGTTGGGCGCAATCAGTAAAAAAATGATCAGAATAAACTAATGTGAAGCGCTGACTGAATGGCTAGGGATATCGTCGATCCTTAACCCAGGCTCTCTATGAGCTAGAAACGCCGGTCAACACCACAGTTCGTTCATCTGCAATCTATTGCCTGCCTCTGCCCTGCGTTTATGATTAAACCCCTGTTGCGTCTTTCTATTCTTAGCCTTTGCCTGATGGGGCTAGTGATTGGCGGGGTATCAGCAGGCCCTGCCTTCGCCCTGACTGAGGAGCAAAATTTGGTGGCGGAGGTGTGGCGCATCGTGAACCGAGCCTATGTAGACGAGACTTTTAACCACCAGAACTGGTGGTTTACTCGCCAGCGAGCCCTCGATCGCGCCCTGGCCAGTCGAGACGACACCTACCAGGCTATTCAAGATATGCTGGCTGGGCTAGAGGACCCCTACACGCGGCTGCTGCCCCCGGAGCAGTATCGCAGTTTGCAAACCAGCACCGCTGGAGCGCTGACCGGGGTAGGGCTGCAAATTTCTAAGGATGAGCAACCGGGCTGGCTGCGGGTGATTGCCCCCATTGAAGGGTCTCCGGCGGAGCAGGCGGGCATTCAACCCCAGGATGTGGTGCTGGAGATTGATGGCGTGGCCACGACAGACTTGACGCTGGATGAGGCCGCTGCCCGGATGCGCGGCCAGCGCGGTACCACCGTTACCCTGCAACTGCGGCACCCCGACGAGACCACGACCCGCCAGGTTTCTCTGACCCGCGATGTGATCACCCTCAACCCCGTGGTGGCGGCGCTGAAGACAACGCCAGCAGGCCAGCGGGTGGGCTATCTGCGGCTGAGCCAGTTTAACGGCAATGCCTCGGAAAAAGTGGCCGCTGCGATTCGAACGCTGGCCGATCAGGGGGCGGAGGGCTACATTCTCGATCTGCGCAACAACCCCGGTGGTCTCTTGCAGGCCGGGATCGAAATTGCGCGGCTGTGGCTGCCCCAGGGCACGATTGTCTACACGGTCAATCGTCAGGGCATTTTAGACAGCTTTGATGCGTTTGGCCAGGCGATTACCGATGCACCCCTGGTGGTGCTGGTCAACGAGGGTACCGCTAGCGCCAGCGAAATTTTGGCCGGGGCGCTGCAAGACAATGGCCGGGCTACGCTGGTGGGCAGCACCACCTTTGGCAAGGGGCTAATTCAGTCGCTGTTTGACCTGTCGGACGGGGCGGGGCTGGCGGTGACGGTGGCCAAGTACGAAACCCCGGCTCACCACGACATCAATAAATTGGGAATTCGGCCCGATCGCATCGTCGCCAGCGTGCCCCTCAACCGCGACACCGTGGCCACCGATGCCGACCCCCAGTACCAGGCGGCGCTAGAGATGCTCAGGTGATTTCCGAGAACTAAATTACCGATTTTCGCCATGCTAGCCTGTGTAGCAGTGAATCAGGAGAGCCTGCATGGAGTTACCCCCGAAGCCCAGTGAACAGTT
>QBLT01000209.1 GCA_003249105.1 Leptolyngbya sp.
GGTCTGGGTTTGGGAGTGGATGCGGGATGCGATCGCCCGTAACCCTTCCGGTCCGTGGTACACCGCGTACATGCTGGCCATGATCGCCAGCAGCACCTGAGCGGTGCAAATATTGCTGGTGGCGGCGTCGCGGCGAATGTGCTGTTCGCGGGTTTGCAGGGTGAGGCGCAGGGCGGGGTTGCCGTAGGTGTCTTTAGAGACGCCCACCAGGCGACCGGGCAGCTTGCGGGCAAAGCTGTTGCGGGTGGCAAAGAAGGCGGCGTGGGGGCCGCCAAAGCCCAAGGGCACGCCAAAGCGCTGGGTGTTGCCCACCACTACGTCGGCCCCAAATTCACCAGGGGGACGCAGCAGGGTGAGGCTGAGCAGGTCGGCGGCGATGGTGACCAGGGCGTGGTGGTTGTGGGCCTGGGTGACAAAGTCTTCGTAGTCGTAGATCGCTCCATCGGTGGCAGGGTATTGCAGCAGCACCCCAAACACCGGGGTGTCGAAGCTAAAGGTTTGGTGGTCGCCCACGATGACCTCAATGCCCAGGGGCAGGGCGCGGGTTTTGACCACATCGATGGTCTGGGGATGGCAGGCGGCGGAAACCCAGAGGGTTTTGGCGGCTTTTTGCTTGCGGGCGTTGAAAGCCAAGGTCATAGCCTCGGCGGCGGCGGTGCCTTCGTCGAGCAGGGAGGCGTTGGCAATTTCCATCCCTGTTAAGTCAGTCACCAGGGTTTGAAAGTTGAGCAGGGCCTCTAGGCGACCCTGGGAAATTTCGGGCTGGTAGGGGGTGTATTGGGTGTACCAGCCGGGGTTTTCGAGCACGTTGCGCTGAATCACTGCCGGGGTGAGGGTGTTGGCGTAGCCCATGCCTAGGTACGATCGCCACACTTGATTTTGATTGGCCAGGGTTTTGAGCTGGGCGATCGCAGCGGCCTCGTCTAGCCCCTGGGGCAGGTTGAGAGGCTGTAGGAGCCGAATTTTCGCGGGTATTGTGGCGTCGGTCAGTTGATCCAGAGAGGCGTAGCCCAGGGCCGTCAGCATGGCTTGGGTGTCGCCTTCGGTTGGCCCCAGGTGGCGGGCGACAAAAGGGCTTAGTGGGGCGGCAGCAGGGGCGGTGCCGTTGGTTCCTGGCAGGGCGATATCGGCATCAACGGTGCTGGTCTTGGAGAATTGCGTCATACCCGTTTGCGGATGGCTCCAAATGGTTAGGGTTGCCTCGATCGCGCCCCGAGGCTGCGCGACTCTTCATTACATATCTTGAAACATTGGCGATAAATCTGCTGCCCCGTTGGCACTATCTAGAAGAATGCTCAGGTGGGTGGGGTCAGTTGGATGAGGAAGGGGGCGATCGCCGCCGCCGTCTCCTGGGGCTTTTCTAGATGGGGCACGTGACCGCAGTTGGGAATCCAAACCAGCTTACTGTTAGGAATTGCGCGCTCAAACCGCCGCGCGTCTTTTGTCCCCAAAATCTTGTCCTGCTCGCCCCAGATCACCAGGGTAGGGCAGACGATTTCGGGAATTTTGGCGGTCAAGAAGTTGTAGCCGCCGCTTTTGGTGAAGGCAATCAGGGCCTCCTGCCAGCCGGGGCACTGGAGGTGCAGGGCAGCGCACAGTTCGGCATCGGCGGTGACGAAGGTTTTGTCGAAGTAGGCCTGACGGCTAATGCTGCGCCGCACCCTAGGGTTGCGCAAAAAGGCCGTGGCCCAGCTATCTAAGGGTGGCACCATCAGGTTGCCCATGGCAGGGCCAGCGGCAAAACCGGCGGCGTCGATCAGCACTAGACCAGCTACGGCCTCGGGGTAGGTCAAGGCAAAGTCGATGGCGGCTGCCCCGCCCATGGATGCTCCGACCAGCACTACCGGACGGCCAATCTGCTGCTGCCAAAAGCTGTGCAGGTGCAGCTTGATGGCCCCTGGCGAGAGATTGGGGACGAGGGTGCGATCGCTAAACCCAAACCCCAACAAATCCACAGCCCAGGTCCTAGGCTCCAGCAGTGGCAGCAGCCGGCGAAACTCAAACAGCGAGCTGTCAAAGCCGTGGATCAGGAGCAGGGGCGGGGCACTCGAATCTTCCCCGACAGCTACGTAGGCGGTGGGAATTGGCGCTGCCAGCAGAGGGGTGTTGACTGCGGCTATGCGCACGTTTGCCGCCAGCTCAACGGAGGTAGCTTCGCTCAGGGCAGCAGAGGCGACGGGCAGCACAGGGACAGTCATAGGGCACCGAAAATCAACTGCTGCATATTCTCACGAACTGGGCTGACCTAAGCCCCTGGCTGGCCTACTGATGCAAGTGAATCATGTGGGAGCCAATGGCAATGCCGTACTGGCCGTAAATATCTTGGCCCAGAAGTCCGTAATTGCCGCCGATCGCCACTTTCACCTGCTCTCGCCGTAGGCCGCCCAACTCCACCGCATTCACAAGGCCGATGGGCAGGGTGACGACGCTGCCGTCGGCGATTCTGGCCTGGGTTTCGCCGACCACGGTGACACCCACCGCCTGGGCCATTTCGGCGGTGATCAGGGTGCCGGTCGCGCCCGTGTCAAACAGCATCGGAAATGTTTGGCTGCCGGTGGATGCTCTAAGGGTAACGGCGACGACCGGCGTGCCCCCCTGCCGCCGCTGAATGGGAATTTGGGCGGCCAGGCCAGCGGGCAGGGCAGGGGCGGCTGCGATCGGGGCCGGGGCGGGCACGATGCTGCCCGTGGCCCGCCGCTGGGCGGCGGCTAAGTGCTGCTTATACTCCTGGGCCTTGGTCTTAGCCTGGGCATGGTTGGGGCTGCTGCTGGGCACTTGCTCCATCAGGGCGATCGCCTGCTGCCAGCGGCTCGCCGCCAGTTGCCAATCGGCGGTTGACTGAGCTGACTGGCCAATGGCCACGGCGCTGGTCGCCCGATTCACCGCCTCACGAAAGGTATCGACGGTCTTTGCGGGGGGAGCAGGGGCTTCGCTCTGGCTCGGCATGGCCGATAAAACCGGCTCACCTGCCTGATCGATCGGCAATGGAGAGGATACCGATGTCCCCGGGCCGGAGGAGAGACCGCAGCCTGCTAACCCCCAAACGATCAGGCTGAGAGTTAACCATCTGCTCGTCGGCAGTCTGCCCATAGTCATTGCCCCACTGTTCCAAAGGCGCTACTGAGACTCAGAATTCCCTGCCCCACTACGGTTGTGGTCATGGCCTAGACCCATCGTAGTTCACCCACCTGGTACGAAGAGGATTGAGGGGCGGAGTTTAAGGGTTAGGTCATGGCTCTGAACTCTTGACTGAAACTGATCATTCTTGTCCACTCTCGAAGCTTTGGCCAATGAGATTTAATCTCGATGTAATAGCTGAAAGTTGACCTTTGGTCTTAGGATAATAGCGATTCTTAGCGCTGAACAAATCGCCATGGTTTTTCCTGATGCCCCTCCCGCAGTGCTTGTATTGGCCGATGGCTCGGTGTTTCGGGGCTGGTCGTTTGGGGCACCGGGCACCGTGATGGGTGAGGTGGTCTTCAACACGGGCATGACGGGATATCAAGAAGTCATGACCGACCCCAGCTACTGTGGCCAGATTGTCACCTTTACCTACCCCGAGCTGGGCAATACCGGCGTCAACCCCGACGATGAAGAGTCGAGTCGGCCCCATATTAAGGGTGCGATCGCCCGCAACATCTGCGAAATTCCTAGCAACTGGCGCTCTACCCAGTCGTTGCCCAACTACCTTAAGACCCACAAAATTCCCGGCATTTTTGGCATCGACACCCGTGCCCTCACCCGCAAGCTGCGCACAGCAGGGGCGATGAATGGAGCGATCTCGACTACTGTGCTCGACCCCGAAGAACTGCTGCGCCAGCTGCAAGACGCCCCCTCCATGGCTGGCCTCAACCTGGTCGATCAGGTGACCACCGATCAAGTCTATGAGTGGACTGAGGTGACTGACGATGCCTGGGCCTTTGGCCCCACCGCTTCAACCCCAGGCGAAGGTGCTCCACTGACCGTCGTTGCCGTTGACTTTGGCGTTAAGCGCAACATTCTGCGCCGTCTGGCCAGCTACGGCTGCCGGGTAATTGTGGTGCCCGCTAGCGCCACTCCAGAACAAATCATGAGCTATCAGCCCGACGGTATTTTCCTGTCCAATGGTCCAGGTGACCCGGCGGCGGTGACCAAGGCCCCAGAGCTGGTGCAGGCACTGCTCAACTACTCGCTCCCCACCTTCGGCATTTGCATGGGCCATCAGATTTTGGGGCTCTCGCTGGGGGCATCTACGTTTAAGCTGCGGTTTGGTCATCGGGGCCTAAACCAACCCTGTGGGCTAGAGCGTCAGGTGGAAATCACCAGTCAAAATCATGGCTTTGCCCTCGATGCGGCCTCAATTCCTGAAGACACCGTGACGGTGACCCACCTCAATCTCAACGATCAGACCGTAGCCGGGTTAGCCCACAAGACTCTGCCCCTGTTTTCGGTGCAGTACCATCCCGAGGCCAGCCCTGGCCCCCACGACGCTGACTACCTGTTTGCCAAATTTGTTGACACCATGCGCACCCACCGCCAGCAACAGTTAGCCGTCTAAGGGTGGCTGGCGCTGCGCCAGTTAAGCGGTTTCTCAATCAGGTTGGCACAATTTAGCCAAACCGCTATATGCTATCTGTCTACAGTGGGGCAGTAACCCTGGTTCAGGTCTTGCTGCGGTTACAGGCTTTGCAGCCAATTGGCTGGGGTACGGTTTCACCCCTTGCGGTCAGCAGTATCCTGACCTATATTTAACGTCGAATTGGAGCACGAGGAGGTTTCCCATCGCTGAATCTCTAACCCTGACCGTAAGCTTACGAGGCACCCGCGATGTCAGGGGAACCTATCAACTTTTTCGCCTCACGGGCTTGTTAGACGCTTTTTCAGAACCTGCGTTTCGCAAGGTGATGACTAAGTATGTCGAAGCGGGGCCGAACAACATTATTTTGGATTTGGCAACTATCGACTTTGTCGATAGTTCAGGTCTTGGTGCCCTGGTGCAGCTGGTTAAAAAAGCGACTACGGAAGGTGGCACCGTACAGGTGGTGACAAACCCCCGCGTTACCCAAACGGTGAAGCTGGTGCGGCTAGAGAAGTTTCTGTCGCTCCAGCCCTCGGTGGAAGATGCGATCGCCAACCTCGAAAACCCTCCCAGTGAATAGACTCAGCTCTCCATTGGCCTAGCCAGAGGTAGCTGTGGCTGAATTGCCTTCCGAGATGTCTGTTGGCCTAGAGGAGCTGCTCCAGTTTGGTGCCCATAGCTCTGCTATGGCCCTTACCCCAGAGCAGGTCAATGCTCTATCCCCCGTAGCCCTGGCCTACATTGGCGATGCGGTTTACGAGCTATTCGTGCGGGGTAGTTTTTTGCTGCCGCCCAAACGGATTCAAGCCTTTCACCAGCAGGTTGTTCACCAGGTGCGCGCTGAGCAGCAGGCCCAGCAGGTGCAGCAGCTGCTACCGCTGCTCACCGCCGCCGAGCAAGACTTGCTGCGCCGGGGACGCAACGCCTCGTCTCGCGGTCCCCGCCGGGTGGACAGCCAAATTTATCAGCAGTCCACCGCCTTTGAGGCCCTGATTGGCTACCTGTACCTAACCGATCAGAGCCGCCTCGCCGATCTGCTCAACACCCTAGATCTGTCAGCTGTACCCTCTAGCTCCCAGGCTGCCTCAGATCATCCACCTGGGTGAGAGTGGTTTGATCTAGGGCTGTTGCTCCATTTGCCAGGCGGCGCGCACCAGGCGAATATCTTCATAGCTAAAGCTGGAGCCGAGGCGATCGCGCATTTCCGTCAGCGACCCATGCTCCAGTTCTGTTAGAACATCAACAATGGCTCGCTGGCGATCGCGGCTGACCAACTGATCGATGTCCACCGCTTCACCCTGGCGAATCAGCTGTTCTAGATGACTGGCGACGGTGGTGGGTTTAAGGCCGCGCTGGGCGGCTACCTCCTCGATAGACAGCCCCTGGCGATGAAGCTCCAGCGTTTGGCGGTGGGTGTCGCCCACGGCCTGACGGCGTTCTCGGGCTGGACGAGACCTGCCTCTGGCAGCACCGGGGTCAGACTCTAGGCCGTAGTCGGCACAAAACTGACGGATGGCGTCGGTAAACACCTCGCCATACTGGGCTAGCTTGCGGCTGCCCACCCCCGACACCTGGCCAAAGGCTTCCATCGTCTGGGGTCGAGTTTGAGCCATTTGCCGCAGGGCCGACTCTGGAAAGACCACGTAGGGAGGCACGCTCTGCTGGTCGGCCAGTTTTTTGCGCAGGGCTTTGAGTACCGTCAAGAGCTGGGCCACCTCAGGGGTGTCCTCAATGGTGGAGGCTTCCGCAGGGCCAGGGGCGAAATCCTTAGGTACAGCCACTTGGACAGAAATTTGCTTGCGCAAGACCTGCCAGCTAGCGGCGTTGAGTTTGAGCACCGGGTAGCCATCGGTGGTTTCATCGACTAGGCGCTGGTGCAGGAGCGATCGCCCCAGCAGCCGCCACTCGTCTACCGAGCGATCTTTGCCAATGCCGTGGGTTGAGAGCTGGTCATGGCGCAGATCTAAAATCTTCTGCTTTTTTGAGCCCCGCAGCACATCGATGATGTGGGCCATACCAAAGCGCTCCTGGCAGCGGGCCACGCAGGAGAGAAACTTTTGTGCTTCAATCGTCCAGTCCTCTACCGGCGGCGGGTTGGTGCAGTTGTCGCATTGGTGACACAGTCCCTCCAGGTGGTCGCCCAGCGTTTCGCCAAAGTAGCTCAGCTGCACCCGGCGGCGGCACACCGTGGTCTCGGCGTAGTCCACCATTTGCCTGAGCTGCTGGCGGGCAATGCGCTGCTCGGCTTCATCGGGCTTTTGAGCGATCAAATACTCCGCCGTGGCCACATCGCCGTAGGCCAGGTATAGCGTGCAGTGGGCCGGTTCGCCATCGCGCCCCGCCCGCCCGCTCTCCTGGTAGTAGCCCTCAATGTTGCGGGGAATATCGTAGTGGATCACAAACCGCACGTCGGGCTTGTTGATACCCATGCCAAAGGCCACCGTCGCCACCATCAGCCGCACATCGTCACGAATGAAGCGGGTCTGGTTTTCTCGCCGGGTCTCATCCGAGAGCCCCGCATGGTAGGGCAAAACCGACTCTCCATCGACGGTGAGTTTTTCCGCCAGCTCATTCACCCGCTTGCGGCTGAGGCAGTAAACAATCCCCGACCCTTGGTGCTGCTTCACCTGGTTGAGCAGCTCACTGTAGCCATCGCGGCCCTTGGGCCGCACCTCGTAGAATAGGTTGGGTCGATTAAAACTCGATACTTGGATCCGTGGATCGCGCAGGCACAGCTGCTCGGCAATATCGACTCGCACCCGCTCGGTTGCAGTGGCGGTCAGCGCCATGACCGGAATTTGCGGAAAAGTCTGCCGTAGCACCGACAGTTGGCGGTACTCAGGACGAAAGTCATGGCCCCACTCACTGACGCAGTGGGCCTCATCAATGGCAAAGCCGCTCACCCCCACGGTCTGCATGAGCTGATTCAGTAGCCCTAAGAAGCCGGGGTTGATCTCCCGGTCTCTGATCAGGCGCTCTGGCGACACGTAGAGCAGTTTGATCTTTCCGGCTAGCAGATCGGCTTCCCGCTGGCGAATGGCCTGGAAATCAAGGGAGCTATTAAGGTAAGTGGCCGCAATGCCGTTGTCGAGCAGGCTATCAACCTGATCCTGCATCAGGGCGATCAGCGGAGACACTACTACCATTACCCCCAGCTTCAATAGGGCAGGTAGTTGGTAGCACAGCGACTTGCCTCCCCCGGTGGGCATAATCACCAGGGCATCCTGGTTTTTAAGCATCGCCTCAATCACCGGGCGCTGCCCTGGGCGAAATTGGTCGTAGCCAAAATGATGTTTTAGGGCCGTTTCCAACGAAGGAAACGCCGCTGTGGGTGATGCGACCCCAACCATAGCCAACGCTTAGAGAATGATCTTCGTGCGTTCAAGTGTACTCTTTTAGGGGAATGTAACGCCTTGGTTAGGCCTGAATTAATCAGACTGGCTTAACCTGGGCGTAGCTGGCGTAAGCCTCTTTGTACTGGCCCAGTCGATGTAGGGCTACACCTCGGTAGAGCCAGCCCTGGGGATGCTCGGGGGCGATCGCCAAAACTCGCTCTGCGACTTCTAAAGCCTTCTGGGGCTGCCCCAAATGAATTAGACATACCGCTCGATAAACCAGAGCCGTCACCTGGTCAGGGGAAAGAATGGCGGCCTCTTCAAAGCACCGCAGGGCGCGATCGTAGGCCCCAGCATTGGCCAGCCTTTCTCCCTTCCCATACCACCGCTGAAAGTCTTCATCCTGAGGTGAGGATGGCGCTGCTACTTGGGGGCTTAGGGTACAGGGCATACCCTCGGCGACAGTAGTTTTCATAGCTAGTGGAGACACAGATACAAAACAACCACAGCATTCCCTATTCTCGACCGCATAGCCCAGTTGTAAGGAGTGACTTTGAGCTAGTACCACAGCGATCGCGGCGGGAACTTTTATCCTGCAAACCGCTTCGCTCTAGTCGCTCTAACGAGCATATCGGCCTGTCCAGGGAAATTCTCTGGCTGTTGTATAAGTTGTAATTAGTCACCGCAACAAAGCTGGTCTATTGCGAATGGGGCAAAAGTTTGTAG